>JAGRJO010000087.1 GCA_020442725.1 Lysobacterales bacterium | reverse complement strand
AATTAGGAAATCTCCTCTATCTTAAAAACCAATTAAATCAATAAAATACCTGCTGGTTTGATTTAGAGAAAGAAATAATGGCAAAACTGGCTGTGGTTTATTCCCGTGCACAAAACGGTATTGATGCTCCTTTGGTGCGGGTGGAGGTGCATTTATCTCGTGGTTTACCGGGTTTGTCCATTGTTGGTTTGCCCGAAACGGCAGTGAAAGAAAGCAAGGATAGGGTTCGAGCTGCTATTTTAAACAGTAATCTCGAGTTTCCGCAACAACGTATCACTATCAATTTAGCTCCGGCGGATTTACCAAAGGAAGGAGGTCGTTTTGATTTGCCGATTGCAATTGGTATTTTGGTAGCTTCCGGACAAGTGAGTTCAGACCGTTTAACTGAAACTGAGTTTGTTGGCGAGTTATCTTTAGGAGGGCAATTGCGAGCGGTTCGAGGAGTTTTGCCGGTTGCGGTGAAGTCTGCTGAAAATAATCGTGTTTTGGTTGTTCCCAAAGATAATGGAGCTGAGTCCGCTTTGATTTCCGAAGGTGTGAATAAAACAGCGGATAATTTGTTACAGGTTTGTGCCTGGCTCAACCAAATGGATGATTTGCCAAATGCAGTTAAAGCTAAAAAAATTAATATCAAACCAATTGCTGATATTTCCGAGGTCAAAGGACAAAATCAAGCAAAAAGAGCTTTGGAAATTGCAGCGGCAGGCGGACATAACTTGTTGTTTATTGGTCCTCCGGGAACCGGAAAAACCATGCTTGCCAGTCGTATGCAGGGAATCATGCCACCGTTGACCGAACAACAGGCCTTAGAGACAGCGGCTATTGCATCCATCAGTTCCAAAGGTTTTGATATCAATGATTGGTTTGTTCCACCTTATCGTAATCCGCATCACTCCGCATCCGCTGTGGCACTAGTCGGAGGAGGCTCAAATCCTAAGCCGGGTGAAATTTCTTTATCCCATTTTGGGATTTTATTTTTAGATGAACTTCCTGAGTTTTCACGTCAAGTTTTAGAAGTTTTACGAGAGCCCATTGAGTCTGGAAAGGTTACCATATCCAGAGCTGCCAGACAAGCAGAGTTTCCGGCGAACTTTCAATTGATTGCTGCGATGAACCCTTGCCCTTGCGGATATTTTGGCGATAAAGAAAGAGTTTGTTCCTGCTCAGCGATGCAAATTGAACGCTATCGTGCCAAGGTTTCCGGTCCTTTGCTGGATCGGATTGACATGCATGTGGAAGTTGCGAGAATTCCGTATAAAGACCTGAGAAAATCTAGCAAAAGTGTTGAAAACAGCGACACTGTGAGAAAACGAGTGACAGCTGCCAGAAAAATTCAGTTACAAAGAAATCTTGGTCAAACCAACGCTCAGCTTGGCAATAAAGATTTGGAGCGAGTGATTCATATATCAGAAGACAATTTGCAAATGCTGGAAGGAATTGTTGAGAAACTCAAACTCTCGGCTCGGGCTTATCATCGAATTTTGAAATTATCACGAACTATTGCCGATCTGGAACACTCGGAAAATGTCGAAAAGCACCATATACTGGAAGCAGTTTCTTATCGTTGTTTGGACAGAGCTTAGTTTTTAATGATTTGCAGGAACTGATTATTTATTTCGTTAAAATTAAATAACTCTGTATCCGCTAAATGTGATGGAACCACATTGCCGAGTGAACGAGCAATATTTTCAATGCGACCCGGATGGATTTTCTCCCAGTTTTGGAGCATCATTTTTATTGCTTTCCGCTGTAAATTTTCCTGCGAACCGCATAAATTACAGGGAATGATAGGAAAATTAACAGCGTTGGCATACTCCTCAATTTCGCTCTCAGCACAATAGGATAAAGGGCGGATAACGGTGTGTTTGCCGTCATCAGATAACAGTTTTGGTGGCATGGATTTGAGAGTGCTGCCAAAAAACATATTTAAAAACAAAGTTTCAACCCGATCATCACGATGATGCCCAAGTGCAATTTTTGTGCATTGATGTTCTTCAGCAAACGAATACAAAATTCCGCGACGCAATCTGGAACATAATCCGCAGGTGGTTTTGCCTTCGGGGATAATTCCTTTGACAATGCTGTAAGTATCTTGCTCAATTATGTGATACTCAATATCCAATTTCTGAAGATAATTGGGTAAAACATGTTCAGGAAAACCAGGTTGTTTTTGATCCAGATTTACGGCAACAAGGTTGAAATTAACTGGAGCTTTTTTTTGCAACAGCATCAACATATCCAGCATAGCATAAGAATCTTTGCCGCCGGAAAGACATACCATGATTTTATCGCCTTCTTCAATCATGTTGAAATCAGCAATGGCTTGTCCGGTTTTGCGTTGTAGTTTTTGGCGGATTTTATCAAGCGAGTTACTGGGTTGTTGATTTATTGTTTGCATGTGATATATTCTATGCTCGTTGAAAAGATTGTAAATAAAAGAGTGCAAGAGTTTGAAATAAAAAATCTGGAAATACAATTATTGGAACTCAGGAGCGAACATCGTGATTTGGATGAAATCATCCATGAAATGATAGAATCCATGCACCCGGATCAACTCAAAATTCAACGACTAAAAAAGCGCAAACTTCGGGTTAAAGACAGTATCACCAGACTGGAAAGCCTGTTAATTCCCGATTTGGACGCATAAATTATTTGTTTGCCATTGTTGCAACTTTACCAATGGTCAATCCCTGAACCAGAATACTGAAAATCACTACCGCATAAGTCGCTGTTAGTAGCGGGTCACGCCAAGTTCCTGCCGGAAGTGATAATGCCAATGCTACAGATATACCACCTCGCAAACCTCCCCATGTCAGAATTTTTACAGTGTGTGGTGAGTAGGAATTTTTATATTTCAAAATCGCCACAGGCAGTCCGACACTTATAAATCTGGCAACCAACGCAGTTGGGATTATCAATAAAGCAGCAAGAATGTAATTCTGACTAATTTGAATGATTAACAACTCAATACCTATGAGTAAGAACAATACAGCATTGAGTATTTCATCAATCAACTCCCAAAAATCATCCAGTCTTTTACGAGTATTATCACTCATAGCCAGCCTGCGTCCTTTATTCCCAATCATCAAACCGGCAACTACAATCGCAATTGGACCGGAAATATGCAGATGTTGTGCTAGTGAATATCCACCGGTCACCAGAGCCAACGTGATTAATACTTCAACTTGATAATCATCAATTGATTTTAATAACAAATACGCAACATATCCAATAATCAAACCATATATCGTTCCACCAATCGCCTCTTTGACGAAAAGCAAACTAATGTGGCTCAATGAAACCTCACTATGTCCTGTTGCCAGTTCCAGAACGACGATAAATAACACAACCGCAACACCATCGTTAAATAATGATTCACCGGTGATTTTGACTTCTATAGACTTAGGAGCGCCGACTTTTTTCAAAATTCCCATCACTGCAATCGGGTCTGTAGGTGAAATCAAGACGCCAAAAACCAGGCAGTACAAAAATGGCACATCAATTTGTAAAAATGTAAAAATATAATATGACACTACGGCAACTATGGCTGCTGAAATCATAATTCCGATGGTAGCCAGAATAGCTATGGTATCTGCCAGTTCAGCCAGTTTGTTGATATTTACGTGCAATGCACCTGCAAAAAGCAAGAAACTCAACATACCATTGAGAACTGCCTCGTTAAAATCAATTTGCGCAAAAATATGTTGAACACTTTCTGTACTGTATAAGCCCATTTTGTGTGCGACAATAATTGCCAGCGACATCAACAAACCGATTAGCATAATGCCAATGCCGTTTGGAAGTTTGATGGTTTTATAATTAATCAGGGAAAAAAGGGCAGCCAGCGATAATAAAATCGCAACCATATCAAATAATGACATTTTATATCTCAGTTTCAGGTTTTGTCGCTAGATTAACAAAAAGCGATTTGAAATACAATAAAGCGAAAAATTACGGTTGTATTAAATTTTTTTGCTTTGTTTACGAATCGAGCAATGGCCTTTGATGTTCAAGTTGAACCATTTTCTTTACCCATTTTTCAAAAGGTGTGAATGAATTGACATTGAAAGTCTTTGTTAATTTTTCAGCGTTGCCAATTAAAAAACGATTGTCTAATGGGCGATAAAACCGTGTATCTATAGCAACTACGGTTTCACCCGAAGAGTTAATGGCGATGGTGTCTTCATTTTGACCTTTCCAGCTGATTTTGTAATCCAAGCTGGTAAAGGCGACTTCAACCATGTCTTTAACGCTATGAAGCTTACCACTTGCAAATACAAAATCATCGCCTTTGGGAAGTTTTAACAGTTCCGGGAATAGTTTGACAAAGTCTGGAGCATAGCCCCAATCTTTTTTGGCGTTGATATTTCCAAGCATCAGTGGTTTGCCACCGTGTTTTACAATTCTGGCAACTTCCCGGCATATTTTTTTACTGACAAATTCTTCGCTTCGTAGCTCAGATTCATGATTGAATAATATTGCGATGGAAGCATAAATATCATATCTGTCTCTGAAATATTCAACCAGATTATGTGCCGCTAACTTGGAGATCCCATATGGGTTTGTTGGTTTTTTGATACTATATTCATTCGCACTCTCAAACAAGTTGCTATTAAATATTTCACAGCTGGAAGCGAAAAACAGACGGGTTTCAGGACTGGAATTTTTTATAGATTGTAATATTTCCAAAGTCCAATTGGTATTCACTTCAAAAACCTTTTGAGGATTATCATGGGATTCCCCCACATGACTGAATGCCGCTAAGTGATAAAACTCATCAGGCTGATATTCTGAAATAATTGAGTTGATATCAGCGAGTGTTTGCAAGGCAATAAAGTGAATGTTTCCGTGGTTTTCAATGTTTAGAGCTTTTAAATTGGTTGTATTGTAATTTTCTCTAACCGGTGCAATTATTTGATAGTCACTTTGCAACAAATGTTGAGCGAGTAATGCTCCGTCTTGTCCATTGATACCGGTAATAATTGCTTTTCGAGTCTGCATTGAAACCAAAATTCGTTGAAAGCACCATTATAGTCACAAATTCAGGCGACGAAAATGTTTGTTTTTCCTATTTTCGGAAGTTATAAAGCCTTTGCGGCTATGGTTTTAGGGCTAAAATAAGTATAATCTCGCCCTTTTAATTGATAGCTAACAGGAAAAATTATGGGATTAAGACATGTGGCAGTAGGAAAAGACGTGCCAAATGATATCAATGTGGTCATTGAAATTCCGGTGAATGGAGAAGCCGTCAAATACGAAGTCGATAAAGACTCCGGTTTGATTTTCGTTGATCGAGTATTAAACACTTCGATGCGTTACCCTTGTAATTACGGATTCATTCCGCACACACTTTGTGGAGATGGGGATCCGGCTGATGTTTTAGTGATTATGCCAACACCATTATTGCCGGGCTCGGTGGTGCGTTGCCGTCCGATTGGAATGTTGCAAATGACTGATGAGAGCGGAGAAGATGCTAAAATTGTTGCTGTTCCGGTCAGCGATGTAACCGGGTTGTATCGTAATATAGGCTCAATTCGCGATTTGCCGGAAGTGATGCTGGATCAGATTGCCCATTTCTTTGAACATTACAAAGACCTTGAAAAAGGCAAATGGGTGAAAGTTGAGGGCTGGCGAGACGCTGATGTCGCCAGACAGGAAATTCTTGACTCCATTGCCAATTTTGAAGAGGCTAAGGAAAAACCACGCTTTTAACTTTATTTTATGAATCTACTTGCCATTGATACCGCAACCGAAAGTTGCTCAGCAGCATTGCTGGTCAATGGCAGGCTTTATCAGCGTTTCACCGTTCAGGCTCGTTTGCATGCTGAGTTGATTTTGCCATTTATTGATGAACTGTTGGAAGAGTCGGGAATCACAAAGGCTCAAATTGATGGCTTGGTTGTGGGTCGAGGTCCGGGTGCTTTCACTGGAGTTCGAATTGGTGTGGCAGTTGCTCAGGCTTTGGCATTAGCTTTGGAATTGAAAGTTGTCGAAGTGTCGAATTTAATGGCATTGGCATATCGTGCTATTGATGAATTAAAACAACAAGAACTTTTTAATCTGGTGGTCGCTACAGATGCCAGAATGAATGAGGTTTATTGGACAAAATACCAAATAAAAGGCGATAAAATTATTTCACTGACAGAAGAATATGTCGGTAAAGCCGAAGATGTTGAATTAGCGGATACAGATTATTATATTGGCAATGGCTTTAGTGTTTATCCGCAACTGATTGAGCATGCAAACACACACCCAATGAAATTTCAAACAAACATCAACTCTGATGCCAAAGACATGCTCATGTTGGTTAAAGATGAATTCGAAAAATTGGCAATTTCAGCATCAGAGCTTTCTCCGGTTTATCTTCGAGAGCCTTAATTCTATTTAGCTGTGTGAGTGCTTTCAAAAATTTTGTCAGCCGATGCTGCAATAAACCCTTGATAAAGTTTTCCGGAATCCGGTAAAGGATATCTTTTTGCAAATTCGTAAAAACATCCCGGAATCACATGATTGGCATTGTCAAATTCCATGTTGACAGGAGCTGCCATTGTCGAAGACTGTTCCAAAAGTTGAGCCGGCGTGCCTTTAATCAACCCGGATACTTCATTTAACACAAACCCATTCTCCAACAGGAAGCTATTTAAATCTTCCAGCATAAAAAATGTCGTGAGATGATTCAGTGAAACCGTAAAATGATTGGCTCTGTAGCCAAATGCGGCTGTCCAGGCTGCATATTCGCTTTCGCGCAATAATTGAATGTATTGTTCAAATGACAAATCCCAGCTACGACCCGATGCAACAAACAAATCATCATTAACCGTTTCTTCATCAACTTGATTATCAATATCGGAAATGATTTGCTGAGTTTCATCGGAAAACAGCTCAGACCTCAGTTCAGAAATAAAAACTTTCGGGTAGTTGGGATTTTCAGAATGTTGAAGATGAATTGCATTCAGCTTTTTCTTTTCAAAATCGTACTCGCCGGCTTTTTCGTATCCGAGTTTAAGAAAAACTTTTGCCAGATTTGGTATGCCTAGTTTTTCGGTATTAAATGTCCGTAATGCAATATGGTCATTGACAACCTCTTCACCACGGTTTTGCAACAGGGTTTGGATTTTTTGAGCCTGCGGATTAATTTTAATGTATTGATTCCATAGCGTCTCGAAAATACTTTCAACTGATAAAGCCATACAAATTTCTTTGATAAATTAAACCCCTAAATTCTAACTTTCTATTTTAGAGTTAAATACCTAATAGCAGAAATCTATGTATTGAATTACAATACCTGTCCGAAAATAAATTTATAAAACAATGGATTCAGCACAGTCAGAAATATTCGAAACCATAAAAAAATACTATGATGCAACGGACGAGGAAGTGAAACGAATTATTGAAATTCTAAATTCCGCCAGTTATCAGCGCTCGGACAGAGATTATGA
>JAGRJO010000086.1:2182-7562 GCA_020442725.1 Lysobacterales bacterium | reverse complement strand
TGATTTACCACCATTAGTCACTTCATGGGAAATCTTTAACCTAAAAAAGAAACTGGCAGAAGTTCAGGATGGTGAGAGGTTTTTAATTCAAGGTGGTGACTGTGCAGAAAGTTTTGAAGATTGCAGCTCGCCTATTATTTCTAATCGCCTAAAAGTTTTATTGCAAATGAGTTTGGTTTTAATTCATGGATTGAAGAAGCCGGTTGTAAGAATTGGACGTTTTGCAGGTCAATATGCTAAACCTCGTTCCAGTGATTTGGAATCCAAAGATGGAATTGAACTACCCTCGTATCGTGGCGATTTGGTCAACAAAATCAATTTTGATGAAGCATCAAGAGTACCAGATCCTGAAAGAATGATTCAAGGACATGCATCATCAGCGATGACATTGAATTTCGTAAGAGCTTTGATTGATGGTGGTTTTGCAGATATTCGTCATCCGGAATACTGGAATTTAGCATGGATTGAACATTCAGGACAATCCACTGAATATCAGGATATGATGAAAAAAATTAGCGAGTCCATTAACTTTGCTGAAACTCTTGCCGGACGCCGCTTAGGAAATCTGTCACGAGTGGACTTTTTTACCTCACATGAGGCATTACATTTGCACTATGAACAAGCTCTCACACGCAAAGTTCCTAGACAAGAAGGTTGGTTTAATTTGAGCACCCATTTTCCTTGGATTGGATTAAGAACCAATCAGTTGGAAAGCGCTCACGTTGAATTATTGAGAGGAATACAGAACCCAATTGGAGTTAAGGTTGGAAAAGAAACTTCAAAGGAGCATTTGATTGGTCTATGTAAAACTTTAAATCCGAACAATGAAAAAGGAAAGTTAACGCTTATTCATCGTTTTGGTTCTGACAATATTGAGAAGCACTTACCGAATATGATTCAAATCTTGAAAGAAGAAGGAATTGGAGTTATCTGGTGTTGTGATCCAATGCACGGAAATACCGAAAGCACATCCAACGGTTTCAAAACCAGAAAATTTGAAAAAATTAAAAAAGAAGTTGAGTTGGCTATGGAGATTCACAAATCTGAGAATTCAATTCTTGGTGGTGTGCATTTGGAGCTCACCGGTGAAAATGTCACCGAGTGTTTAGGTGGAGCCAGAGAGTTGAATGAAAAAGATTTGGAAAGGGCCTATAAAACTCAGGTGGATCCAAGGTTGAATTATGAACAATCTTTGGAAATGGCAATGGCAATTGTCAGTAAATCGAATAATCAATAAAACAATTTATTAAACTATAAATCATAAGGGGATTATCATGGGGAATATTTCTGTTCACTCTGAAATTGGCAGGCTGAATACGGTAATCATTCATCAGCCGGGTGTTGAGATGGAAAATATGACGCCGGCAACAGCACAAGAAGTTTTATATGATGACATTCTGAATCTGGATTTAGCACTTGAAGAGCATCGTCAATTGACCGGTGTTCTCCGTCGTGTTGCAAAAGTTCATGAATTTTCTGATTTGTTATGTGATATTCTCAAAGACGACAAAATCAAACTTCAAGTTGTCAAAGATGTTTGTAATTTGTATGGTTATCCTGAGTTAGTCGACGACTTGATGCAACTGGAAGCATATCACCTGTCTCAACAATTTTTCACCGGAACCATACTCGAAAAAAACACTCTTGAGCGTTTTATCAGTAAGTCACGCCATGCGATTCCGCCTTTACCAAACGCTTTTTTTACTCGTGATGCAGTCATGTGCGTTTATGAGAATGTGATTATTGGTTCAATGGCACACAAAGTCAGGTTAACAGAAGCAATGCTTTTGCGTTATATTTTTAAACATCATCCAGCTTTAGGAGTCGATGACTTTTATTACGACGGAAGTCGTAAGTTGTCTGATGAAGTGACAGTGGAAGGCGGTGATATCTTAGTTATTAAAGAAGACTTGCTTATAGTTGGGTTTAGTGAAAGAACCTCAGCGAAAGCGATTGATCGATTGGCTCGTGAAATGTCGCATAATAAGGAAAAATTCGATATTTTGGTTGTTAACTTGCCAAAAATCAGAGCAACAATTCACCTTGATATGATTTTCACAATGCTGGATGTTGATAAGTTCATGGTTTATCCACCATTGGTAACTGGTCCAAATAAATGTAAAGTATTCAGAATGCAATGCAGCCAAGGAAATATCAATTCAATTACTGAGTACTCAGGTTTACCAAAGGCCATGCGTGCCTTGGGACTTGAAGCTCAATTCATCAATTGTGGTGGTAACAGTTCGTTTATGCAGGAGCGTGAACAATGGACCAGTGGTGCCAACTTTTTTACATTTGCTCCCGGTCATGTCATCGGTTACATGCATAATAAGGAAACTTTCAACGAATTGAGTAAAGCCGGTTTTGAAGTGATATCTGCTTGTGATGTCATTACCGACAAAAAATCCCTGGATCCTGCAAGATTACAAGCAATTGCAATGGAAGGAGCAGAACTCAGCCGTGGTGGAGGAGGGTGTCGCTGTATGACAATGCCTGTCCATCGAGAAAAAGTAAACTGGTAATATTCCAATATTTTTTACTTTTTTATCTTGTTGGTTATGAATACAGATGACTTCCGTTTCATTGTATGAAAAATTGTTAATGAGACATCTGTCTCAATACCAATGGAATTAACAGATTAGACTTTTTCATTTCTATAATATAACAATAGCTATTTTTGGAGTGACCAATTAATAATAAGAAAAAAAGGGGATTGAATGTATTTTTACTGGTGATTGCCACTTCAGTTGCACTTTTTATTCTGAATTATTTCTTTTATCAAACAAAAAGCAATATTGAATATTTCGAAGTTCTGGCAAATTCTATTCTGATTGCCACTACATTTTATTTGATTTATATCACACAGAGAAATAGCACTAACAAAAGTGGATTTTATTATTACACATCAATTGGCTTTGCTTTCTTATATTTTGCACTGCTAATTTTGACACTCGACCATATTTATGAATATAACAAAGATGTTGTAAAGATAGCGGTTAAGCTCCTTTTTGTTTTTGGTTATAGTTTACTGGCAATTGGAGTGTCAAAATGGGTGCGATATAACGAAATGCGACAAGGAGAGTTGGCAGTTCAGGCAAGTACCGATGAACTTACAGGAATTCTCAATCGACGCTCTTTTACCAGTTTTATTAAACTGGAATTCATAAACGCAAAGAAAAATTTCAGCCCTTTTTCACTGGCAATCATTGATATTGACTATTTTAAGCAAGTCAACGATGAATACGGACATTTGGTTGGCGATGAGATTTTAATTGATTTGGCAAATTTCATGAAAAGTTCATTTCGTTCAACCGATAAGGTTTGTCGTTGGGGTGGAGAAGAGTTTGCAATTCTACTACCGGGAACCAGTTTACCGAATGCTGTTTCAGCGATTGATCATTTTCGCCAAAAGATTGAGAGTCATGAGTATCAATCTTCCTCAAATACGATAAAATACACCATTAGTGCCGGAGTTTCTGAGTCATTGACAATTGATAAAACTATTGATGACCTCATAAAACGGGCTGATGAAGCACTTTATAAGGCAAAAAACAGCAACCGGAATTGCGTTCGTTCTGTTCGTAGTTAATTAAATAAAACCTCAATATGGCAATCATTTCATTTATAGATGTTTCCTTGGATTTTGGTGCAAACCCAATCCTGGATCAGGTGAGTTTCAGTATCGATCCCGGAAGCAAAGTTTGTTTGATAGGACGAAACGGCGAAGGCAAATCAACGCTCATGAAGATGCTTTCAGGACAAATAGTTGCTGAGCATGGAGAAATTCGCCTTCACAACTCTGCAACTGTTTCAATGATGGAACAGAATGTCCCCATTGCAGAAGACACCGACGATGTCTATGCATTAGTTGCAAAAGCTCTTGGTGAACCCGGTGAGAATATCATTGCCTATCATGAAGCCTTAAAACACAATGATACTGATAAAATTGACCAAATTGGACAAAAGCTAACTATTGATGACTCTTGGGATTTACTCAATAAAATTGACAATATCATTTCACAATTAAACCTCAATGGTGATGAAAATTTCAATCAATTATCAGGTGGAGTCAAACGTCGTGTGGTATTGGCACGAGCTTTAGTGCAAAATCCCGACTTGCTTTTACTGGATGAACCAACAAACCATCTGGATATTGAAACCATTGAATGGCTGGAAAAGTTCATCAAGAATCTTTCGGTTGCGGTCTTGTTTGTTACTCATGACAGATCATTTCTGAGAAACCTTGCTGACAGTATTCTGGAACTGGATCGGGGGAAAATTTATACCTACAACTGCGACTATGAAAAATATCTGGTACATCGGGATGAACGACTGAATGCCGAAGAAAAGGAAAACGAAAGATTCGATAAAAAGCTCGCCAAAGAAGAGGTCTGGATTCGTCAGGGAATCAAAGCCAGACGCACAAGAAATGAGGGCAGGGTTCGTGATTTAAAAAAAATGCGGCTTATCAGAGGACAAAGAAGAACCATCGGTAATAACGCCCAAGCAACAGTGAATGTTGCTGAACAATCTGGTAAAAAAGTAATTACGGCTCACAACATTAGTTGTCGATTTGAAGATAAGGTGCTTTTTGAAGGGTTTTCCGCCAAAATCCGCAGAGGTGATAAGATTGGAATCATCGGGAAAAATGGAGTCGGCAAGACAACATTAGTGAATATGCTTTTAGGAATGATTCCACCACACAGTGGCAGTGTTAAACATGGAATCGGCTTGGAAATATCCTACTTTGATCAGCTAAAAAGCCAAATTAACCTCGAAGACACCGTCGCCAATAATCTCAATCTTGGAACGGACCAGATTCTAATCAATGGAAAACCTAAACACGTTATTTCCTATTTGCAGGATTTCTTATTTAGCCCACAAAAAATAATGGCTCCGGCAAAAGTATTATCCGGTGGTGAACGCTCTCGTTTGCTCTTAGCACGATTGTTCGCACGACCGGCTAATGTTTTGGTACTGGATGAGCCAACCAATGATTTGGATATAGAAACTCTGGATTTGTTGCAAGAGCAACTTTTTGACTTTCCCGGAACGGTTTTGATTATCAGCCATGATCGAAATTTCATCGACAATATCGCCACACAGACCTATGTTTTTGAAGGCAATGGAAAAGTGCAGGAATATATTGGCGGTTATCAGGATTACCTAAGACAAAGAGCGGATGAAAACAATGAAAAACCAACACAAATAGCTCCATCTAAAGTTGAGCCTACAAAATCTAAAACCCAACTAAGTTCAAAAAACAAACTCAGTTTTAATGAGCAATACGAACTCAAAAATCTCCCTCAGGAAATAGAAAAACTCGAAGCTGATTTAGAAAAAATCAATGCTCAAATGATGGAAGCCGGTTTTTATCAGC
>JAGRJO010000086.1:0-2084 GCA_020442725.1 Lysobacterales bacterium | reverse complement strand
CTCCCTCAGGAAATAGAAAAACTCGAAGCTGATTTAGAAAAAATCAATGCTCAAATGATGGAAGCCGGTTTTTATCAACAAGAGGCAGATGTGGTACAAAGAATCACTCAGGAACATAAAACGATTAGTAAAATACTTGAGCAAAAATATCAACGATGGGATATACTTGAACAGTAAAATTGAAAGTTCACCATAGAAATATCAAATAAATTTGATCAAAAGAGAGAAATTAAGAAATGAAATATCTTTGCTTCCTGTTCTTTGTCATTGTTTTACAATCGCATGCTTCTGACTTATCAGAACAATTATTCGAAGGTTTTGAACCTACAAATAATGAAAAGCTATTAACTGAAACAAATAGACTATCAACTTTATCCGGTACTGCTTCTCTTTCAGGAGTTTTGTATGATGCTGATTCCGGCGAATTGATACCGGATAATACCAATATGAGTCTGAGTATCATTGGCAGAGTTGATGAAACTGATTCTTGGGGTTATATTCAATCTGTCAATGTTGAAAACTCGGTTTTTGAATTTAATGATTTAGCTGATGGTCAATATTTAATTTCGGTTAGTAATAAGTCTTTTGAGCCCGATATTAATGAACCTACGTATTATTTGCCTACTTTATGGCATGCCAATTATGAGCGAACTCAGAGCTACTATCCACAACCTCCGATGGAAAGCATTATCAATATCGAAAATGGAGAATCAAAACAAGATATTGATTTTCGACTGGCTCCAGCTGCTTTATTGGTGATAACTGATAATGATAATAATGGTGAATACTTTCTTGGTGCATATATATTAGATTCAGAGAATCAAATGCAAACAGCTGTTTCATATACGAGACAAGATTTTGCAAATGGTGTTGTAAATACGCAAAGAATGTTATACCAATATTTACCTCAGGGTGAATATAAGTTTTTTGTAACTTCACATCAACCCTTTGCTAATAATACAATTACACAACAGGACACATATGTTGGTTATATTTACGGTTTTGGTGATTGTTATGTATGTTGGTTAGAAATTGAAGCGGGAAAAGGAGAAGTTATTACTCTTAGTAAATTCGAAAAAAAGACTGTTAATATTCAAAGAAATCACGGGGCTACAATATCTGGAAAAATTAGTTTTGAGGGAAGTGAGTATCAAGATGGTAACATTGCTACTGTGCATTTGAGGAGTTCTTATCGTAACTTTTTAAATTCATACACTTTGTATCTTGATTTGAATGAACAAAACTATGTAGATTATAAGTTTTCAGGGCTTGCTGAGGGAGAGTATTTCTTGTCTGCAATGAAAAATGACTATACTCGCAAATCATATAAAGATTTGGACTGTCTCTATCATGAATGTTTGACAAGTTATGATTTGTATCCGATAAGGGTGTCTAAAAGAGAAAATTTAACCGGTGTTGATATGTTATTAAAAACACCAGGTGTAAAGATAAAAGGTTCAATCGTAGACAATCAAACAGGAGAGATGTTGCTCGATGACGATACACAGTACTCCTATGACCTTGTTGAAGTTTATGATGAAAATTTAAATTATGTTGGCGGTAATTATGACTATGAGGGTTCGGGATACTATTGGACGAGCAGAATTCCACCCGGGAGATATTATATCAAGACTGGATTTAGCAGCCTGAACGCATCCAACAGAAACTATGTCAATCAAATATTTCCTGGTGTTGAATGTGAAGGAAATAACTGTGATTTTTCCAAAGCTCAACTCGTCGAGTTAAGTCTTGATGAACCAGAGACTATTGTTAATTTCAGGTTGAACTCTGCAAAATCAATTTCAGGTCGCGTTATTGATGAGACTGATAATTCAGGAATAAAGGATATGTTGGTTGTTGTATTAAATGAACAGGAAGAATTTGTTGATGTAACCAAAACAGACTCTGAAGGGAATTATAAGTTAAAGGGATTAAAATCAGGAAATTACTATGTAAGAACAAATAATGGAAGTAGAAAAATTATCGAAGGAGAATTGCGAAATTTGAATCCGGAGAAAGCCTACAGAGATAAATTATATCCGAATATTGACTGTGGCAGTTCTTGTAATATAAGTGAAGCAGGT
>JAGRJO010000085.1:3992-7563 GCA_020442725.1 Lysobacterales bacterium | reverse complement strand
GGACTATGCCCATTCGCAACTGGAAGCCTGCTTTGAATCGTTTTGTGATAGAATTTGAAAGTCGCTTAGGTGATTATTTATGAGCGCAGATACACAGAATTGTTTACAGGCTCAAGTTTCCCTTTAGGTATTATTTAGTATGGTTCTTCTGAGCCGGAGTATTTAATCACTTCCGCATTTTCGAAGTCATCATCATATTTTGCAGTATCATGAATATATAATTTAACCGGTTTCTCAAATATCAAATCGCCATCAACAACCACATCTTTTCCTAAAACAACAACCGGTTTCTTGGATTTTGTGCTATTAAAGAAACCTTTGCTTTTTTCAATAATAACATCATCATGTACATGTGTTCCATCAAGTAGCAAAATCTTGCCATTGACTGCTTTTACATTTCCATGAATTTCAGCGTTAATAGCTTTAAGTTTCCCGTTGACAGTTTCATAATTTCCCTTCACTTTGCAACCGGATTCAGCAATGATTGAACCATTGACTGTTTCCACATCTTCTTCAACTTCACAGTTTGTTCCTAGTCGAATCGAGCCATTGACTGTTTCTGCTGAGTGAGCTTTTACACCATCTGTAAAGTTTATACTTCCGTTCACTGTTTCTGCCGAACCAACTTTGGTTCCTGGAGAAACATTGACGGAGCCATTAACTGTTGATAGATCACCAACTTCTGAATTCGCCCCTACAGTAATGCTGCCATTGACGGTATCATAATCCTTATCAGGAGATTGAGTTCCTTCCGCAATGTTTTTGCTTCCCAAAAAATTTCCGCAAGCAGTCAGAGAAAATGTTGATGCTAAAATTAGTACCAGAATATTTTTCATGTTGTTACCCATTCGTTTGTTTTTTCAGATATAAAACGAACTACTGATGAATTTGTTACAAAAAAAATGGCAATTAAATTTAATTGCCATTTGTGTTTTGATTGAAGCACTTATTATGCCAATATTTGGCTTTTCAGTTTTTTCATTGCTGCTGATTCCAGCTGTCTGATTCTTTCTGCTGATACGTCATATTTCTCAGCAAGTTCTTGCAAAGTGGCTTTTTTGTCTGTCAACCATCTGCTTTCTATAATATCCAGACTTCTGTCATCTAATTTATCCAAACCTTTGAATAGTAATTCGTGATTTGAATCACTTTCTGTTTGTTTCTCCAATAATTGTTCCGGGCTTGGATCAGAACTTGTCAACCATTCTTGTGGTGAGTAGTTATCATCATCACTATCATCTGATGACAAATCAAAACACACATCTTGTCCATGCAAGCGAGATTCCATCTCCACAACCACTTCCGGTTTGACATTCAAATCTTCTGCAATTTGATTGATTTCATCGCTACGCAACCAACCCAAACGCTTTTTGTTTTTACGCAAATTGAAGAACAATTTTCTGTGTGCTTTGGTGGTTGCAACTTTTAGAATTCTCCAGTTTTTCAGGATGTATTCGTGAATTTCTGCCTTAATCCAGTGCACTGCAAATGAAACCAGTCTGACTTTATGTGAAGGATCAAATCGTTTAACGGCTTTCATCAAACCGATATTTCCTTCCTGAATTAAATCACCGACCGGCAAGCCATAGCCTGCATAAGATCGTGCGATAAACACAACAAAACGCAGATGCGAAGTGACTAATCTGTGAGCCGCTTCCAAATCGTTATCATGAAAAACTTTTTTACCGAGTTCGCGTTCTTCCTTTTTGGAGAGAACAGCGATTTGATTAACTGC
The DNA here is from genome assembly GCA_020442725.1 of Lysobacterales bacterium. Classification (GTDB taxonomy): domain Bacteria; phylum Pseudomonadota; class Gammaproteobacteria; order Xanthomonadales; family Marinicellaceae; genus NORP309. The sequence goes on along the minus strand of JAGRJO010000085.1, from coordinate 5,828 downwards.
ACTGATATAGCTATCCAATGATCCTGTCATTACAGGGATTGGCGCGAGTTGTGTGCTTGTTGAGTTGTTTTCTGTCATTTTTTTACTCCTAATTATTCCCGACTTTGCGGCAAATAAATATGTTTTAAAAACTTCTGCCCTTCTTATGAAGCAGCAGGATTGTGAATTATATATAAGACACTGCTAAAATACAATAGTTCCAAAGTCATGGTTTAAATACAAACAAATTGATTATCATTTGCTCTCTTATTACAAACCGTTCATCTCAATAAATTACAACTCAACTCTTTGCAACTGCTCTCCCAAAATTTGGTAGTTTTCAATCACTTGAACTTCTTGAGTGAATATTTTAATGGTGTAATATCCGGCAGGCAATTCAATGGGTTCACCATTGACAGTTCCTTCGCTAACGAGCTCTCCATTCCTATCAAAGACGGAATAAGGAACTTTTAGGGCTTCATTCACCGATTGTTTGAGAGATTCCGGATTATTACTGTCAAAATATTTTCCGCCACCTTGAGTGGACCATTGCTGAAACTGCTCTTTCAGTTCCTCATCATCAATCGCAAAACCAACGATATTGAGGCGAATATCCATACCATCTTCAATCAATTTAGCAATCACTTCCTGAGGATTTCCGTCGCAAGTTTCTTCCCCATCTGTCACAAGAATCACTATTTTTTGACCTTGATGAGACTTCAAGTCACCGGCAACCTTTGCCAGAGAGTCAGCAATCGGTGTTTTTGCCAGATTCTTGGCATTGATACTATCAATCACTTTGACTGCGGCTTGGGGCTGCAAAGGCTGAAGTTTGATGGCTAAATCCGTTCTGCAAGCATTAGCTTCTTTATCTCCAAAGACTCGCAATGCTACCGGAGTTCCTTGTGGAATCACTTCCGTGACTGTATTTTTCAAGACATCTTTAGCAATATTGATTCGGCGATTACCGTTCAAACGCTTGAGCATACTGCCAGAAGCATCGAGAATCAATTCAACTGCTCCGCCAGATTGTGAACTTGCCGATTGTGAAATTTGCAGTTGTCCCGGTCCGGGTTGTTTTATGTATTCGCTATCAACAACAAGCTGATAATCTGCCGGCATACGCAATTTAGCTGCTGCTCTGGCAAATGCTTGATCAGCATCATTTCTATCCACAACTTTGATAAACTCTCCGTTATTGACGTGAGCCCAAGACTGGAGTAAATCAACTTGGTCCTGAAGTTTGCCTCCGAACCCCGGAGTTCCCACTAAACCGAGCGAAAATACTCTCGGATGAACCTCTCTCAAACTATCCCAAACTTCAGGAGTTCTGTTTGTGAGAGCATCGGTGATTAAAATAATTGCTTTGCTTCCTTGTCTGCCAGCCAATGCTTTTGTTGCCTGGGAAAGCGACCATTCAGCCTGACTGGAATCATCTTTTCGCGAATAGCTGTTAATAATTGTTTTCAGATAATAGGGCTCTCCATACCATTGATCCATCAATAATTCACCACCGAATGGTAAGAAATTCACCATATCTCTATCAGGAATTACTTCATTGCTATAGCTGTTTAATGCCTGATAGATTATATCCTCGTAACTAAGTGTGCTGGGGCTGGTATCCCACACAAAAACAGTCGACCTCGGAGGTTCTTCAACTTTGATAAAATAATTTTTCCCGCTTTCAACAGGAAGCTGGTATTGGATTAAATTTGTTTCTTTGGCAACAATAAGTAATGGCAGTTGAATACCTTGTTCGTCCTCAATATGTAAAACGGTCTCAACTGTTTGTTTGCCCGATAGTCTGATGTTTAAGGTGTTGTGATCTTCGGCAACCGAAAATTTGAACCAATCCGG
>JAGRJO010000085.1:0-3892 GCA_020442725.1 Lysobacterales bacterium | reverse complement strand
TTGTCAGCATATTCCAGTTGAACCTGACCTTTTGTTGTTTTTACCTGACTGATATCAAAAGCCGTATTTTTGCTGTGGTTTTGCCTTTCATCTTTAACAGTGAGCTTATTTGCTGGATTGAGTTTTTCATACAATGCCTGATGTGAAAGCTCTCCCCACTCTCCTAAAATACTTTGATAATCACTACCTACTTGCTTTTCAAGGATTCGGATTGTTTCAGGAAAATAAGCATAGTTACTAATTTTGACGTTATCAGTTACAAATTTCACATAGCGAGCCCAAACCGGTTTTTCAAAGGTAATTTCTTTGAGTGATTTGTCAGTGTCTAGTTTTTCATCGGCGACTAATTGCCATGGTCCCACATTTGAAGATGAGGAAACAAACACTTTTACAGATTTCATCGGTTCTACATTCGACCTGTTACCGGTGTCAGCTTGTGATGGCAACCATTGTATTTTTTCAATGAACGCCGCTCGTTGATTGTGAAACCCGATAACCCATTGCCAATCATCATTCGATCTGGAGCGTGCTGAAGCGTGTTCCAGTTCTTCTGTTAAAATTGGCTTATCCCAATCTCCTGAAATTTGTGGTTTTGACCAAACAACAAACCCGCCATGATTTGGGCTCGCAATATTGAAGGAATCAAACACTGTATCAGGAGCTGCAATCACTTTCCACTCACCTAAAGACAGATTGGTTTTAACGATATCATCCTGAGAGTTAATCATATACAAACGAGCAAACCGTGCTTTGTAAGGTTGTGATAACACGAAGGATTGCTCAGCTCCAACCGGCTGCAAACTTCCCTGAAGCACATTTTGGAAATTGACCCCATCAAGAGATAGATGCAACTCGAAATCTTTCAGATATTTATAAGAGCTTCCACCGGATAAAGGGTTAAGTATAGTTCCTACCACATCAACAGGTTTGTTACCTGCGAATTCAATTGTGACAATATCTTTTTCGGTTTTTCTTCCACCTCGATATTTTAAACCCGAATTTAACGCCGTCATATTGTCAAATAATTCATCAAATCCATAACCAACGGATGAAACATTCATCGCAATATCTTCTTCCGTTCGTTTCGCTCCCATTGAATGTGCGGCGACATTAATACCACCTAACAAAGGTTTTTGAACTCCCCAGAATTCTTCAGGATTGACCAATTCTGCATTTGTATCCGCTTTAATTTCATGCGAATATTGCTTTACAACAACTCCTTTTGTTTCAGCAACAAAAACGATTCGTGTGATAATTGTGTCTATCAATTCAGCCGGAGTCAAAATAGAAATTGGTATTTGTTTCGTTTCTCCTGGCTGCAATTGCAATTCATCTGTGGAAATATCTGTTATCCACCGGTAGTCACCGGTATGGATTTTTAAATGAACATCAACGATTTCATGACCTTTGTTTTCAACCATAATTTGGCCTTTAAGTCTTTGGCTTTCAGGGCTAAATGCCTTTATTTTCTCAGGCAGCCCGCTAACTGACAAGCTCACATCAGCTGAGATTATTTGTTGTTGAACCGGTTGATTATCAATTTTAATATCAAACTCATAATCTGATTTCGACACTTGGATTCGGAAATATCCGGCTTTATTTACAGGAATGGTGAAATCTATGAGTTGTTCTTTTGAGTTTCTCTCTGTGACTAAGCTTGTTTTTCCATAATCGGTAAAGCCGACAATTCCGTTAATGTTATTACCAACTTTATCGACGAAAGTAACCTTTCTTTGTACTTCGGATTCCGGTAGAAAATACCAGTCATAATCATCATGAGTTCCTGATTGCCCTTTGACTACCGAAACTCCACTCATATTATTGGCTTGATACGGATTATCATTCGGTTCACAATCTTCAATACAAGTGTAAGCGTCATAAGTTTTTAATGAAACCTCGTATAAATCATCGCTCAAATCACGATGAGGTTGGATTCTTATTTGATACTCTCCCGGTTTTAACAGTCCTTTAAACTCCACTGCCTCACCTTTTTGTGAGACTTTTCTACCAACACGGACTCCTTCTCTGTCCAACTGATAACTTAATGCGCCGTCTGCAGGAGGCTGTATCTTTAAATGGAGTCCTTGTTCACCATTAATACGAAAGTGGTATAAATCGACATCATTCGCATCAGCAAGCAACCCTTTTTTAGTTTCACCAATATTTAAAGCTGTTGCTTGTATATCACTATCATTAGGCTCTCTTTCAAGAGATTCATCAATTTTTCCGGCGGGAAATACTCTAAGGACATACTTGCTATCCGTACCATTCAAGCTGACAACATGCTCACCCGGGGAAAGAATGAGGTTGCTTAATTTGAGCCTGTTGCTTTTTGCCTGATTGGTTGCTCTCTGAATAGCATCACCTCTGGCGTTATAAATCATCAATCGATCCAAATTAGTTCCAACTGCTTGAATCGTCCACATCCTATCACTATCATCAACATCAAATTTATAAAAATCATACTCGTTGCCAACCGTTGTGCCTTTGACTAATCTTTTTTCATTCATAGCAACAGCTTGAGGAAAGCTGTCATTTGGTTCAGTTTCCATGATAGGATTTCTTGGGCCGACATCCGCTACGTTAACACTATAAGGAGCTTCATTGGCAGATCGTGATAGTGATATAAAGTAACTCCCTGTACTTAATGACAAATTGTCTAAGATGATATCTTCTTTTGTGTCATTGCATTTCAATCTTTTTTGATTATCATCCCACAAACAAAAACGTAGATTTTCTTTATTATCGTTAACGACTGATAGTTTCAATTGTTTATGTGACAGTTCTTCGTCAACTTCAAAAATAAAATAGTCTTCATCTCTATTGTCAGACAATCTTCCAGTTATTGCCTCTCCAATTTTGATTTGGTTAGCAATTTTAAGTTTATTGTTGGGTTCTGCTTCATTCCCCGATACAAACTCACCTGTATTGGCGACCTCTATAATAGCTGTGCTTGAATCCTGAGATATCAACTCAAGCAAGTAAGAACCTACTGATAGTTTTAAATCAGAAAGATAAAAAGTTCCTCTTTTGTCAGACTGGTGAGAGGCTAATAAATTATTTGCAGAATCATACAGTTTTAAAGTTAATGGTTTTCCTAGTTCCGATTGACCATGAACCTTCCAAACTTGGTTGGTTTGTTTCTCATTTATTTTAAAATCCAACCAGAGTGACTTATTAAAGAAATAAATACCTACCGTAGAGTCTGCACGAAGTGAGTATGGAGACTCTTTACTGTTTTTATCTTCCTTAATTCTTGCCTGATTGATTTTATATCCCTTGGTAATTCTGATTTTGTAGAAATCTTGCTCTTTAACCTCGATAGAGTCTATTTGATTGTTTTCCTGCTGAATTTCGGATTCCATATCTTCTAAACCAATATCACCAAATAATGGAGATGCTGATGGCTTTGATTGTCCTCCGGCATAAGACAAACCTATATAATATTTACCTGGTGTAACGACCAAATTATTTGTTTGTAATGGTACTGAGCCATCTGGACTCGACATTGAGAAAATGGTATCTACTTTTGTGACTCCGCTTCCGTCTTCAGTAAATTCTACTTGCATTAAATCTAAACGGGTTAATTTTCCAGGCAAACCTTCAAACTCAATATTCCATTGAAAATCAGCATCGCCATCTGATACATTCCAGATAAACATGTCCTGATCTTTGCCTTGCATATCACCAAGAATCGTTTGTTCTGATTTGAAATGGTTACCATCAATCGGTGAGTTATTCGGTTCTTGTTCATAGAAAAACTTCTCAGCCGAAACATTATACGCAAGTAGAATTAATACCCAAAATAGTTTCATTATTGTGTACCTCTTAATAATTTTATACCTTTAGCTTATTGATTGAGGTTTGATTAGAAATCAGGAATTGGACCGAC
>JAGRJO010000084.1 GCA_020442725.1 Lysobacterales bacterium | reverse complement strand
TTCCAAGACATGATTTTAATAAATTTTGTGAACTATGGTAGTTTAACATTTTTTCAAATTTCTTGTGTTTCTAGCAAAGGTCTCTTTTAATTTAATAATTTTTGAACACCTGAATTATATCAATTGATAATCATTTTCAATTGATACAGGTCAATTGACATTTTTTTGAAATGAAGAGATTTATATATTTGTTGTCAGTTGAAGATATAAAAGAGGCAATTTGCGTGGCAATTCTTCAACTCGTTTGATATGTATAAACGATTTTGAGCCAAAAATGTAAGGTAAGTAATCACTACTGTATTGATCAATTGAAACACAGAATGGTTTCAGACCGGAATGCTTTGCTTCAAGAATCGCTCTTTTGGTGTCTTCTATACCATATCTGGATTCATATTTGTCTAAATCATTAGGCTTCCCATCTGTAAGAATTAGTAAAAGTTTCTGAGCCGTTTTCTGCTTTTTCAAATTTAAAGTGGCGTATCTTATTGCTGCGCCCATTCGTGTGAAATAACCGGGTTTTATGGAATTAATTTTGACAACAACATCATTGTTGTACTTTTGTTCGAAATCTTTGATTGGATAATAGCGTATATGTTCTCTGCGCTTGCTGGAAAAACCTGCTATCGCGAATGGGTCATTGCAGGAGTTAAGACTTTCTGCAAATAAAAATAGAGATTCGCGAATGATATCAATTATTTTTTTATCATTGTTGGCATAGGTATCAGTGGATAAAGATAAATCAGCCAAAAGTAAACACGATAAGTCTCTGTATGTATTTTTTAGTTGTCTATAAAGTTTGGGATCCGTATTCAGTTTTCCCAGTAGTTTATCTGTATTGAAGTTGATGTAACTATTGATGTCTATTTCATCACCGTCAATTTGGTTGTTAAACCATTGTCTTTGTGGACGTATCCTATCAAATTGACGACGAAGTTGAATTGCTTGTCTCTTGAGAGACGCGGGTAAGTTATTGTTGGTCTCAAGTTTTGATTCCATCAAAAATAAGGAACAAAACTCCTCTTGCAGAGCATTCTGTTTGTAATCATATTCGGGTAATAAAATTTCACCGGAAATCTTTTGATCATCATATTCTTCTGACGGAAAATCTAAATCCAGCTTAATTTTGTGGCTTGTTTCTCCTGTTGTAAGACTCAAATGATCTAAATCTTCAGCAGTATCTAATGCATCATCATCTTTAGTATCATCAGGAGAACGATCTAAATTTATGAATTCAGACCATGAAAATAGACTTTCCAGCCGAAATGATAACAACCCTCCTTTCGATTGATTCTCTTCAATTTGTTCCGCTTTGAATTTTTTTTTGAAATTGTGTTTATTTACATCGTTATATTTAGAATCATCAACAGTTTTATCCAATTCTGTTCTGGACTTTCTTTTGAGTTGAGGAGCATCATATATCCAAAGCGGAACCACTTGAGGAGTGAATCGTGATTTTGGAATAAACTTAATTTGATTGAAAGGATTTTTCAAGCTCTCAATTATTGTTGTCTCAAGAGCATGAAGATCCAAAGGTAATTTCTCAATGTTTAGTCTTTGTTTTAAGTGCTCAGCGACTAACTTATTGTATTTTTTCTCTAGTCCTGGCCATTGATTTAATACTTCTTGAGACAATTTCTGATTACGAATAATCCATGTCTCTTTGTTGGTTTTTTCTTTGCCGAAACTTGCCAGAGCTGTCAACCAGATATACAAGTCTTTATTTAAGCTTTCATTGTTAAAACAGGAAATCACTGAGGGCAAGAAAAATTGCTCACTGCCAAAGTGAGGCAACTCAATTCTTTTGTTTGAACCTGCTATTTTCTGCAAGAATTTTTTATAGCCATAATTCTTTAATGCCACTGAAGATTCAATTTTGTAAGATTTATCTCCACCAAGGGCTCTAAAAAAAACTCCGAGTTGAGACTTGAATCCGCTTAGTTTTACCTGAGATTGAGGATAACTTAAAGTTGATTTTCTGATAATAAAATTATGCCATTTTTCGCCAACCCATTCTTCCATGACTATTGCTCCTTGTCTCCAAAACAGTTGCTTGGAATATCTGTTTTTTTACCAAAGTCTCTTTCTGACTTATCCAAAGCACAATCGTCGATTAACATTTTCAAAAGAGGAGGCTTGCTATTTTTTTGCTGGACACGAGTGCATGCGTTGATACATTCAAAACATTGAGTGCAAGTAAAAATTTTACGTTTTATTGATCTTGGTTTGACTCTCATCGGACAGGAGTGTTCGCATGATTTATCACAACTTATACAGTCTTTAGCATGCTCAGAATCATAACCGACAACCATGGCTTTCTTATTTCCCATCCAAACCAGAGACTGAAAGACACCAACAGCGCATGCATATCGACAAAATAAGTGCCTTGCGAGGGTGAACTCAATAACAAAACCTATTGTCACAGCAATCAAAAAAATACTCTGGTTACGAGTAAAATTTAGATTCCATAAATTGGAGTAAATCTCTGATGGAGTCAATAAATATGTCAAAGCCAATATTGCCCAGATAAATGCAAATAGTACAATCATAAAAATTGTAGGAATCCACCACCATTTATTTATTGGAGCTGATGTGCCATCCAATTGTTTTTCGGGAAGTTTAGACTCCCAGATACTTGGTTTTCCTGATGCTATCCTCATGAAAGAATTAATATATTCAACCACTGTAAAATGAGGGCACAGCCAACCACAATAAAGCCGGCCCCAGCGCCATGCAATTAATAAAAATACAATAGCAACAGCCAGAATCGGACCTAATACATAAGAAATGATTCGTTTAAAAAATAGAAATGTATCCGCATCAGCATTAGCTAGATCTTGTAAATTGAGTTTTAAATCATTCCCAAATAGTATGAAGTGCCCGTAATTTAAGTCCAGCCTGAAAATATCAAGAACCGGTGTCAATGCAAATAGAATAAAAAAGCCAGCCTGATAAGCTAATCGTTTGTTTAATCGCTTTATCATTTACAGAACTTCCCAATGACTGGATAGCGGTAAACCTGATCAGAGTTAGTTTTAGTTATACCTAAAATAGCAGGAACAAAGAATAAAGGAACTAAAACCATATAATAAATTTCGCCGGCAATTAATGTGAAAGTGCTATTGAATCCAAAATAGAATAGGACTGAAATTACAATTGCGACAAAAACAATTGTACTGATCGTTGCTAGAATCAATGCTTCCTTGACAGATATTCTAACCATATCGTTTGGGGATTTTTTATTTTGAAACCAGTGAATCAAAATAAAGGGATATACCATTGGAAAAAGGAGATTAAGAATTACCATAACGTGTGACAAGTAAGTTTTGGTCTTTGTTTGCATTTATTTTTTCAGGTCGGAAACTTGGCTTTTACAACTTCTACTAATGCCTCAATCACATCTTCATCATCTGTCAATGGTTCGATAATAGCAGTTTGGCAGGCTTCTAAAATTGAAATTCCGCTTTTAATTAAGTTCCCTGCATAAATTAATAAACGAGTTGAGGCTGATTCTTCTAAATCAAAGTCCTTAAGTTCTCTCAAACTGTTTGCTAATTCAGCTAACTGTCGCGCAGTTTCAATATCAACATTGGTTTCAGATTTAATGATTTCTGTTTCCACTTTAATTGCCGGATAATCAAACTTCATTGAAATGAATCTTTGTCTTGTTGATGGTTTCATACCTTTCAACAGGTTCTGATAACCCGGATTATAAGAAGCAATAAGCATGAATTCATCTGGTGCCTGTAGTATTTCTCCGGTTCTGTCTATCGGTAAAATTCTCCTGTCATCGGTTAACGGATGAATAACAACGATTGTGTCTTTCCTAGCTTCCACAACTTCATCCAAATAGCATATCGCACCTTCACGAACTGCCTTTGTTAATGGCCCATCCTGCCAGTAGGTTTTTCCATCTGCAATTAAATGGCGACCAAGCAAATCTGTAGCGGTTAAATCTTCATGACAGGCAACCGTGTACAGTTTCCTCCCAAGTTTCTCCGCCATGTATTGAACAAAACGGGTCTTACCACAACCTGTAGGACCTTTTAACAGAACCGGAAGTTGGTTTTTCCAGGCCTGTGTACATAACTCAACCTCATTATGTTGCTGAATATAAAATGATGATTGCTTTGTGGGTTTTAACTCAATTGTTTTCATGCTTAATTTTAGTTTTGATTTAAAAACTTTTGTATTTGCTTACAAGGAGAACATTACTTTATTAGTAACTTCTCCTTGTAAACGTAACATCCATCTCCTATGTTTGGGACGGTTGTTTGTCTTTTATGAAAAAGCTGGCTAAATAGACTAGTAGACCAATCAAGAAAACCAAACCTGCAGCTTCTCTTAACCAATAAAACACCTGTACTTTTTCCTGAACAACCATAAAAGGCATAGGAGTATCAGTCAGACGTTGCAGATAAACTTGCAAAATCCCTGCACCGGTTAAGAATAAAGTGATAAAGACCATTGCAATAGTCATTAACCAGAATGACCACATCTCTGCAACTTGTGCTCTCTCGGGATTAGCTTCTCGTCCTCTCATTTTAGGCATGGCGTAGGAAATAATGGTCAATACCACCATGACATAAGCACCATAAAATGCCATGTGGCCATGCGCTGCCGTAATTTGAGTTCCGTGTGTATAGTAATTGACCGGTGCTAATGTGTGCAGAAATCCCCAGACTCCGGCACCAAGAAAAGACATCACACCAGTACCAAGTGCCCACAAAGTAGCCACTTTGTTTGGGTGGTCACGTCGGCGTTTGTTGACCACATTAAACGCAAACAAAGTCATCATAAAAAATGGTATGGGTTCTAACGCTGAGAATACAGAACCAACCCATAACCAATAACTGGCTGTTCCAATAAAATAAAAGTGATGACCTGTTCCCAAGATACCGGTAATTAAAGCCATGGCAACAATAATATATAACCACTTCTCAATCACTTCTCTGTCAACACCTGTTACTTTAATCAATACAAAAGCTAACAAAGACGCTAATATTAGTTCCCATACTCCTTCCACCCAAAGATGAACAACAAACCACCAGAAGTATTTGTCAAGAACCAAATTATCAGGAACATAAAACGCAAAAAGGAAAAAGACTGCCAGACCAAGTAAGCCGGTGAGTAAAACCATGTTTATAACCGTTTTACGACCGGACAGAACCGTCATTGAAATATTGTATAAAAATCCCAAGGCGACAATAACTATTCCTATCTTGCCAATAGTTGGTTGTTCTAAAAACTCACGCCCCATGGTTGGAAAAACTTCATTTCCGGTAATTTCTGCTAATTTCGCATAAGGAATCAACAGATAACTAGCAACAATCACAGCACCTGCAACCAAAAATATCCAGAATAATATTTTTGCTAATTTTGGAGAGTGTAACTCTCTTTGGGACTCTTCAGGGACAAGATAATATGCTGCACCCATAAATCCAAATAAGAGCCAAACAATCAATAAATTGGTATGTACCATTCGAGCGATATTAAACGGAATGTAAGGGAATAAAAAATCGCCCCAGACATATTGTAAACCTAAAATAATACCAAACAGTATCTGACCCACGAATAAAGAAATAGCAGCAATAAAATACAGTTTAGCAACTGATTGTGATTCATATTTCATTTTCATGATTATTACCCCTGTTTATTCGGTGGCCAATTATGAGTTTTAATCCCATTGGCATATTTTAAAAAATGAGCTACAGCTTCCAAATCCTCTTCGGTCAGATTGAACTGAGGCATACTTCTACGCCCCGGTATTCCGTTGACCGGACGAGATTTAATGAATGCTTTGATGGCTTCAGTGTTATTTCCAAAACGCTCATAGACGTTTCCTAATTCAGGTGCAAAGTAAGCACCTTCACCCAATAATGTATGGCAACCGACACAATTGTTGTGTTCCCAGACCAGCTTTCCTTTAGCAACAACATCGGTCAACTCGACACGATTATCTGTTTCCGGAAGCCGCTTAACAGTATCCACAGTGAGACCTATGAATAACAGGAGGAAAAATACAGAACCCCCGTAATAAATATTTCTCGCCATGCCCTTAGTGAATTTTTCTTTCATAAGAACCTCTTCTATTAACAAACTAACACCGCAATGATATGACTTAACGGGATTTATTGAATTGACCTAAATCAATTCAACAAATCTAGCAGTTTAATTTTTGGTTGTTATAAGGAAACAAAGAGGTTCTCAATAACTGAAAACCTCTTTGCAATTTTGGTAAGAACAAGACTCAGAAATCTGCACTCAACATGAACCAAAGTTTCTCTGTGTCAGTAGCAAAATCTTTAGCATCAAAGAAGGCGGCTTTAACCAATAGTGATACATTTTTATTGAGTTTTCGCCCAATAGAAAAATCAATTTCATCGCCATAGTTCAAATTTGAGTCTTGTGCTTGAAAATCATGATAAACCGCTTGCCATGCAAAGCCATGAGTATTACCTTTCAATCCTATGAAGGTATCTTCCAACCCATCAGCAGGAGTATTCAAAAACTTATCTGCCCAACCATTAAATGCATGTAATGTTGCCAAAGGAGTTCTAAACATCGCTCCGGCATTATTTTTATCACCTTCAAGAACTTCATAGCCACCAAACAAATCTATTTTTTCGAATTTATAACTTCCGTCTAGACGCCAATAGCTTGCTGAATAATCAACCGGATTATTGTGAGCATCTGACTGTTCAGATAACTCGATACCATAGCTAAAATCATCGAGCTTGCCTTGAAATTTGACACCATAAGTAGATGTGGAGAATGAAGGGATATCTTTATTGTCAATATCGTAATAATAAGCTGTCAATTTACCAATATCCTGAAAATCATTGGACCAGTTCATCAAAATTGTATCTGTATCATTATCTCCTGCCGCGACATCATCTCCAAAAATTCGATTGATGTTGTTAATATAAGCCAAAAATAAATTTGACTGAGCGATAGGAATTGTTGATGATATTCCATCATAAGTCTGCTCATTCTGTCTCCAGCCAACACCACCGACAAATCTTTGGTTATCAAGGAGAATTCTTTGACGTCCAAGTTTGACTTGACCTCTCTCGGAAAAGCTATAATTTATCCATGCTTGATTTATTTCAGTTCCTTGCGGATCTGCAACAACAGGATATTGTGAATTTCCAGGTGAATTGCCGGCGCCGGCATCATAATTATCAACAAAAGCCTCAAGAATATTGTCAGCTTCAATGAAGAAGCTAAATCCATTGTATTCGCTGGTTTTATAATTCAAACGAGTTCTCAAAGTTGACGCATTGGCGTTCTTTGCGAATCCGTCCTGATCGACGATTTCATAACGATATCTAAATGAAAGACTGGACTCTCCTTCACTTAAGGAATCTAAAAAATTATCAGCTGCACTGCCTGAGTTTAAAACTCCAATTAATGCTAGCGTTAGTACTTTATGTTTCATTTTCTGCTCCAAAATTGTTATATCAGATATGAGTTACCTCATTTACATGAAACAATTTTAGAACCACAAAATAAAATAGCATTGATGTAAGTCAAATGGAGCTTTTAGCCGATAAAAATGTAAAACTAAATTTCTTCCAAT
>JAGRJO010000083.1 GCA_020442725.1 Lysobacterales bacterium | reverse complement strand
TAACGAAAGGCAACATCCAGGTGATTGAGTGGTTCATCCAGAATCATAATCTCACTGTTCTGAGACAAAATGGTCGCAATATCGACTTTTCTCAATTCACCACCGGAAAGTTTTTTCAGATTTTTATTCTGTAAATCTTGTAAGTCCATATCCATCAATGCCTTTTCAATCAGCTTTGTTTCGTCAGAGTTATCGAGTTTGAATTTATGCCAAGGATATCTTCCATAAGAAACAGCTTGTTTGACGGTGCAATCCAAACCTTCCTCTTGTAATTGCTCTAGATATGAAATTTTTTGAGCGCGTTCCAAAACAGAATATTCTGTGATATTTCTTCCTTTAATCTTTACTAGCGATGGTTCAGATGGAGTAAAGCCTGCAATTGTTTTAAGCAAGGTGGTTTTACCAATCCCATTGCGTGCAATAATTGCCCAAAACTCACCTTTATTCAATTGAAGGCTTAGGTTCTTAATCAGAATTTTATTTTCAATTTTGAGGTTGAGTTGGTTTATCTTTATCATGAATTTTTCCTTAGCAAATAAAGAAAAACAGGAACGCCAAATAATGCCGTAAATATGCCAACAGGAAGCTGTGTAGGAGCAAAAAGCCAACGAGATAAGGTGTCGGCTAATAAAACCAATGTCGCTCCCAAAATTATAGATGCAGGAATCAGCTTTGCATGTTTATTGCCAAAAATCAATCGACTGATGTGCGGAATAACCAACCCAACAAAACCAATTGTTCCTGCTAAGCTAACAGCTACTGCAGTAAAAAGCGAAGCGGAAACCAGTAAAACTAAATTGGTTTTTCTTACATTAACACCGCATTTCAGAGCAAAAAACTCACCTCTTGCGAGCAAATCCAACTCTTTGTGATATTGAAAGATCCAAAGTGAACCAATGATTAGAGCAATAATCGGGAATAGACTGAATGAACTGTAACCCAAATCACCCATCAACCAAAACAAAATGGGCTTAGTTGTTGCCGTAGGACTGAGAGTGAGAATTAAGCTGATAATTGCTGAATAAGCAAAAGCTAAAACCACCCCGCTTAATAATAAATTGGTTGAGTTTAAACTTTTTTTGGATGAAATGAGCAATAACAAAAGTAATGCTAATAACGTAGCCATGAAACCTGTAAGCATGAAAAGGCTGAAAGGCAATACAATTCCAAAGGCAATGAGCAATAGTTGAACCATTGCAGAAGCGCCTGAAACACCCAAAATATATGGGTCAGCCAGAGGATTTTTTACTAAGTTCTGAATCATTAAACCCGAAACAGAAAGTAAAGCTCCGACAATTATTGCATTGGCCATTCGGGGAATTCTGATTTCAAATATGATGGTGTGATACTTTTCTGAAAACATCTCTGCAAGAGGAATAGAGATACTACCAGTAGTCAATGAAAAAATAATAGTCACCAGCAGCAACAGAAGTAGTGCAATATATTGTCTCATTCCAGATTAAGATTAAATTAGTTTCTTTAAGCTATGGGACAATTTCGACCGAAGAAACCTTGTCCAGAGGCACAGAGATTCTTGCTCGACCGGTTCGGAAAATTGATTCCAGTTCGACCAGGTTGTTCTCAACCGATAATAAATAGCCAATAACAGGTCTTCCTCTCCAAGTTTTAATACGAACTCTTTTACCAATCGCTGAAGCAATATTGTTGAGAGGGACTTTTGTTGATTTGGCTCCGCCGATTGTATGTACAATCGGTTTCATTTTGTTTTCCTCTTCAGCGAGTCTTTTCAACTCTTCTTGTCTTTTTTGTTCTTCTCTTTGTTCAAGTTCTTGTTTGAGTCTTTCTGTATCCACTTTGGTATAGTCAACCTCAGCTAACTCGACAAGCATATAGTCATTTTCTGTCGTTCCGATTTCAGTTTTAACCTGAGATAAAAAATCCACTTGTGTCATATCAAAAAATTTATTGAGATACTGACGCTCTGCAAATTCAAAAATAGCGTTGTACTCAACATCCGACTGAAGAGATTTGTGGAACCACAGCATAAATTCTTTTGGAAGCTCTTTGAGATAGCTGGTTCTCAAATACTCTTGAATGTTGTTTTCCGCCTTGGAACGGTAGGCTGCGTAAGAACCTTTATAGTTCGCTGCGCAAGCATCGTTCTTGACTTTGTTAAACCCATAATCAAGATAATAATAGTAGAGTTTATCAACCAGTAAATCCCGAATCACAATTTGTTTATCATTGAAACCGGATTTCAAGTTTCCGGACCAGGTTGAAGTGAACATATTTTCAGCATCAAGAGTGATGTCGGTATCAATACTTCCGTTATTCTGGCGTGAGTAATATAAATCAAAATTGTAAACCTGATTTGTGCTAATAATTTGATTCCAGCTCTTTTCATCAAATTCTGTGGTCGAGTCTTTGGAACAGCCAAAACTACCTGCAAAACCGACCTGAAGTTTCCATAATGCCGACTGTCTGAGTGAATGAAATAAATCATCGGAATTATCATTGAGTTGTATGCCGTTAATCGCAACGGTTAGGTTTTCAGGAAGCATATCTTGTAAATCGGATTTGCTGTTTTTGAGTAAAAACATAGGTTGAGCTGTGATAACCATACTCTCTGCCTGCATTCCCTGAGAGTATTCATTAGGAGTGAAGACGGGATTTCTGATAGTAATTTTGCCGTTTAAACTCGTACTAATACCACTGTTTGTCCATTGTCCAAGATTAGAAGCGTAATTGAGAACAGTATTAGCAAAGATTTTTGCATTCGAAAAATATCTCCATATCGGATAAATCGACAATAGAATAACTACGGCTATAAATATCAGTATGTATTTCTTCATTTTTGCTTATTTCTCATATCTTTATGACAATTACATTACCGGCTCAGCAAAACCTGCAAATGCACTTATAATTATCGTTTGGATTTGCTTGGATGACAAATTTACATCAGGAAAACTGCCAACATTTTCATAATTATTGTAAAAATCCGGATGATTGATGCCAACCGGGGGCATTCCTTCTTTCAATTCAAAACTGCTGGAATAACGGAAAGGCCAAATATCAAGCACCGGAAGCGAACGTGAAACAGTAGCAATAATTCCACTGAAAAAGCTGAGAACCGGTATTTTTTTATTCGGAGCAATCACCCAGGCATTCTCAGGCTTCATATCTTCTTCGATATATTTTCTGAGTTCTATAACCAATTCTTTTGAGTGAATAATGAGTCCGGATTCGGTATTTAAAACATCAGAGCGATGATCGAAATTATGCGTACCAATCATAGACACGTCATCGTCAATGATGATGGTCTTTGCATGCATTCCAAAACGAGTTTGAGGGTTTTCGGCAATATTCCCAAACATTTCAAGTTTATGTTTAGGATTTTGTTTATATTCAAAAATATTCAATCCTAGTTTTTTCAGATATTTCTTCTTGTGTTTAAAGGAAATCGCATAGACGTAAAAAGCATCCGTTGAAGAGAGGCTGTTTGTTGAAACTGTGATATTAATATCAGGATTCTTTTTTCTCAATGACTTCAATGAACGATAGGCTTTTTTACTTAGAACCAAATAGGGTGTTTGAAATAAAATCTTATCTTTGGCTGAAAGTATCAAATCCTTGATTTTATAACTCATCAACTTATAGTTTTCCCTTTTTGACTTATTCCTTGTGAACAAACTTTCCGGTGAATCACTAAAGTATTCAATACTATCGACTACAATTGCGCTATCGACAAAGAGGTTTTTAATAGTTGTATAATCAAAAGATTTGAGCACCATTTTTCTTGATTTTTTGCTCTCACCAATAACCCAATCAGTTTCATTTTTTTGATCATTCAAAATGCGATAGGCTACATCATCAAGATTTTCTATCGGTACTACCCAAGGTGACTCCCAGAATTCGTCAAAAGATGCCTGCATTTCTTGAGCAACATTTCCTATGGCTATGACATCGCGGTCTCGATAATTAAATGTTGCGTCCCAATCAAAGTAACGATCGTTATAATTTCTTCCGCCGGTAATGCCATATTTTCCGTCAACGAGGAATAATTTATTGTGCATTCTGCGATTGAGATTGTACATACAACAGGCAATGGCACTAAAAAAATCAAAGGGTGATAGGTGACCTTCATTAAATAAAGGATTGAACAATTTCATATTGAAGTTCATGTGCATCGTTGCAAGCTCTGATAGTAACCAAGTGTTTCCCATAGAAAACAGTTGGTCTGCAATAATATTGACTTCCACACCTCTTTTGGCGGCTTCAAGCAATTCAGCCAGCATTAAATGCCCGGATTCATCATTCACCCAAATAAATGTTTGAATATCAATTCGTTTTTGAGCGGACTTAATCATGTGCAAACGAAGAAGCAATGACTCATCGCCTTTTTCCAGTAAGGCCACATAGTCTTTATCTTGCTTGATTGCTGAATCAAATAATTCTGCAAGTGGAGTATCTATTGCACAGGTGACCGGATTTTCTTGTGGACAGGTTAAAGTTTTATCCTTTTGTTTATAGGTGATTTCATTGACTTTCCGTATCACTTCAGGACTTGGGTGGCATGCTGTGAACAGACCGAAAAGGCAAAAAATATAAATCAATTTACTCATCTTTGACAAAGACTATATCCTTAATTTGTGTTTCTGATGCTAAGGTCAAACAATAGTTTTCTTCGATAAAACTTTTTATGTGATAACCATAAATAGAATTTACCAGTAAATTTTTATTAGTCAAATATTTGTCCGCCAAAAAATACCATAATCGACCGCCTTTGGCTTTACAGACAGCTTCTTTGCATGTCCAAAGTTGAAAGAACAAATTTGCAGACTCCTCATGATTCAAACTTTTCAAGTGTTTATACTCGTCTTGATGAAAATATCTTTTTGCCAGTTGCAGATATTTTCTCTGTGAATTTATTTGTTCCAAATCAACACCAATTTCAGCTTCTTGAGAGAATACCTGAACCAGTTGACTTTGGCTGTGAGACTGCGAAAAATATAAACCATCTGTATATGGTTTGCCATTTTCGTTAAACTCAATTTTTATTTCATTGATGTCTCGATTCAGATATTTCGATAAATTCAGTTTAAGAATTTCTTTGGAATGAGATTTTATATGATCTGAAAACTGATATTTGTGAACAAAAATCATTGGGGTTTGATTTTAACCGGACTTTGTTTCTCCGGATATTTACCTTTAATGTCTTTGTAAAAGTTTTGGATGATTTTCATGTCAGCGTTGATATCTCCGGTTGGTATGAATGATTCCATAATCCCCAGTTCTCTTTTTCCATAATTTAAAGCTGCCATTGCAATTGGCACATTAGCTTCTAAAGCGATATAGTAAAAGCCGGTACGCCAATATTCGAGCTTGGAACGAGTACCCTCTGGAGCTAAAGCTAACGCAATTTTATCTTGTGAGTTAATAAAATTCGCCATGCGAGTAGTGAGCTTGGTTTTGTTATTACGATCGACAGGAAAGCCTCCAAACCATTTAAACAGATACTTTTGTGGCCATTTGAACAGCGAATCCTTGCCCATATACCGAAATGGAATTCCTGCTCCCAAAATATAGCAAAGACCTAAAGGAAAATCCCAATTACTGGTATGAGGAGCAGCAATAACCACATAGCGTTTCGCATCCGGCAAATTAATTACCACTTTCCAGCGGAAAATCTTTAAAACCCAAAGTAAGAATCTTCTAATCATCGTTAAACTCTTCGTATTTTGAAGCAACCATAGTCAAAATATCATATTGTGCAACAATCACATCGTCCTGATTGGTTATGGCAATATCCCAACGAACCTCGCCATAACCTTTACCACGACGATAGGATTTTTGTTTGCAAGTCAAACGAACAGTCAAATCATCTCCGGGATATACCGGCTCAGTAAATCGCAATTCATCAATTCCGTAATTAGCAAGAACAGGACCCGGTGCCGGTTCGACGAATAATCCGGCAGCCATGGAAACAATAAAATAACCATGAGCCACTCGTCCATCAAAAAACGGATTAGCAGCAGCTGACTCCTCATCCATGTGCGCATAGAACTTATCTCCGCTCAAATCGGCAAAATTCTCGATGTCTTCCAAAGTAATGGTGCGAGTTTCTGAAATCAAAGTATGACCGATTTCCAACTCTTCAAAATACAGTCGAAACGGGTGATTGGGTGGTTGGGTTTGTTTGGCATTGCCAATGTATTTGTTACAAATTTTGCTAATTGTTGACGGTGTGCCTTGCAAAGCCGTGCGTTGCATGTAATGCATAACACCCCGTTTACCGCCCATTTCTTCACCACCGCCGGCTCGTCCCGGACCACCATGAACCAAGTGTGGAAGAGGTGAACCATGTCCGGTTGATGCTTTGCCATTATCACGATTGATAAGCACCATGCGACCATGATAGCAAGCTGTTTGCATGACCAATTGACTGACATTATCGTCATCATTACCAAAAATAGACCCAACGAGTGAACCTTGACCTAAATTTGCAAGTTTTGCTGCGTCTTGGAGTGAGTCATAAGGCATTAGCGTACTCACAGGACCAAAAGCCTCAATGTCATGAACCTGAGTGTTTTCAAATGGATTTTCACAAGCTAATAAAATTGGAGAAATAAACGCACCATTTTCAGAGTCTGCATCAATGGTGTTGATTTGGTCAGGATTGCCATAAATCATCTGAGCATATTTTGATAACTCTGCGACTCTTTCACGAACTTCTTTTCGTTGGCTCTCGCTGGCAAGTGAACCCATACGCACATCTTCCGACTGAGGATTTCCGATAGCAATCTTTTGCAGTCGGGCTGAGACGGCATCAGCAACAGGAGCCATGAGTTCACGCGGAACAATAGCGCGACGAATCGCCGTACATTTTTGACCGCATTTGACGGTCATTTCCTTAACGATTTCTTTCACGTAGAACTCAAATTCAGGAGTGTCCGGTGTGGCATCAGGAGTCAGAATTGAACAGTTCAGCGAATCCGCTTCCATAGTGAATCGCACCGAATTTTGCATGATATTTTGGTTGGATTTTAAATATTGTCCGGTGCTGGCTGAACCTGTGAAAGCGACAGAGTCTTGACAGTCCAATAAATCCAGTAAATTTCCGGTCGAACCACAAACCAGTTGAATCGCTCCTTCGGGCAGAATTCCTGACTCAATTATGGCATGGAACATTTTTTCGGTTAGAAATGCGGTATTGGAAGCCGGCTTAACAATCGCCGGAACACCGGCTAGCAAAGTCGGAGCCAGTTTTTCCAACATTCCCCAACAAGGAAAGTTAAACGCATTGATATGAACGGCGACACCTTGCAAAGAAGTGCAAATGTGTTGCCCGATAAATTGGTCACTTGGCGATAAAACTTCATGATTCCCATCAACAAATACATTATGATCAGGAAACTCTCTGCGACCTTTTCCCGAATAAACAAATAACGTCCCAATTCCGCCTTCAATATCAATCCACGAGTCCAGTTTGGTCGCTCCGGTAAGATATGATAGCTGATAAAACTCCTTTTTACGGTTCAGAAGATAGAGTGCCAACTCTTTCAACATCAAGGCTCTTTCATGAAAAGTCATGTTTCGTAACGTTTTTCCACCTTTCTCTTTGGCGAAATCCAGCATTCCTGAGAAATCCAAACCTTGAGATGAAATTTGTGAAATTTCTTCGCCTGTGACCGCGTTGAAGCAAGAACCAAAACCATCAGATGCTGTATGCCATTGACCTTTGGCG
>JAGRJO010000082.1 GCA_020442725.1 Lysobacterales bacterium | reverse complement strand
AAAATCTAAAAAAAGCGAGTCAATCGGCGGACTATTTAAAGCCAGAAAACTTTTAAAACAAGATTATGGACGCCTAACAGTTAACTTTTCTGAACCTATATTGCTGGATGATTTATTGGATCAGTTCAAGCCAAACTGGAAAAGCATTACAATGAAAAGTAATAAAAAACCGGAGTGGTTTAAAAATCTTGTCGATGCTTGTGGCACAGAAATCATGGAGCGCATTAACTCGGCATCCCATGTGAATCCGATAAACCTGTTGGCTGTAACGCTTTTGTCAACCCCCAACCACTCTGCGTCAGTTGATAACCTATCCCAACAAATAGAACTTTATCGCCAATTATTAACATTGTTGCCCTACTCCGGCAGAGTGACTGTTACAACACTCACCACCGAAGAAATTTTTGATTTGGGTATAAAGTTAGGATTCATAGAAGTGGTTTCGCATGATTTAGGTGATGTGATTCGGGTTAAAAAAGAGCAAGGAATCCTGATGACTTATTATCGGAACAATATTTTGCACCTGTTTGCTGCAAGCTCATTCATTGCTATGAGTCTGGTGAACCAAAGACAATTGCCCCGCAAGCAAATATTACGGTTAATGGGTGTTGTTTATCCCTATATAAAAAGTGAGCTATTCTTGCATTGGACGACAGAAGAGTTTGTAGAATATGGTCGCCAAACACTACAAGTTTTGAAACAATTGGAAATTTTAAAATCTGCGGGTCGAATCGTCGAAAGACATCCCGGAGGAAGTCTGGAGGCCGGAAAATTACGAGTTTTGGCTAATGCTGTGATGCAAACTTATGAGCGTTTCTTCATTGTCATAGCTGTTTTGAGCCGGCAAGGTTCGGAACAAATAACAGCACCTCAGCTTGAAACACTTTGTCATAAAACCGCAAGCAAGTTGAATTTGTTATACGGTTTTAACTCGCCGGACTTTTTTGATAAGTCGTTATTTAAAGGTTATATAACAAACCTGAAAGACGAAAAAGTGATAGAGACTGATGCTGAAGGAAAAATTATTTTTACCGAAAACCTCAAAACCTTTTACTTGGGAGCCAAGCAACTCCTATCCAAACGAATTCGCCATAGTGTTTTAAACTTACTGGAACCGGAAATTGCAGTTGAAAAAGATAAGGAGGGCTGAACAGTCCTAGCCAAGCCTATCAGTGACAGATTCTTGCAGTCGCTCGCCGCGAATCATTTCTCGATAGGGAATGTTGTTTTCCGCCAAACATTTAATAATTTCAATTTCAGCCATTTGCCCGGCGTCACTCGAGTAATGAACAACCAGTCTGTGTTGACCCGGTTTGCCCAGTTTCACATCTGTGACGATATCGAGTGCTTTTAATAATTTCCTGATTGAATCATCCGTATCTTGTTCTAATCGGAAAGTTAAGGCTTTGGTTCGTGCCGTTAAATCAGACACTTTTTCATCCGAGTGTAAGCGACCTTCTTTGAGAATAATGACCTGTTGGCACAAGTCCTCGATGACTTCCAGATTGTGTGAGGTAATTATTATTGATGTGTTTTTGCTGAGTGAGCGAATCACCGATTTGATATTATCCGTTGTTCCGGGATCAAGCCCGGCTGTTGGTTCATCCAGCAAAATCAACTCAGGAGTTCCGATAAATGCCTGAGCAATAGCAATTCGTTTGAGCATTCCATGACTTAACTGGTCTGCGGTTTTATGTCTGGAAGATGACAAATTCACCATTTCCAAAACCCTCTCAGCTTCTTCAACGGCTAATTTTTTTTTGAAGCCCTGGAGTTCAGCAAACATAGCCAGTTGCTTACCGACAGGAATCGTTTTCAATAATGAAGCATCTTGTGGCAAGATTGAGATTCGCCCACGAAGCTGCGGATGATCAGGCTCATAATTAAGAATTTTGACTGAACCCTTGGTTGGTTTTAGAAAGCCACAAAATAATGAAAACAAGGTTGTTTTCCCTGCTCCATTGGGTCCTACCAAACCTGTTGTAATATCTTTCTTTACATTGACATTGATGTTATATAAAGCCCATTGATTTCCAAAACTTTTGGCAAGTCCGTTTGTTTCAATAATATTTTCAGACATCATATATCTCTTTTGGAAAAAATCATCCAGCCCAATAAGCCGTATGCCACCACATAAATCGGAACAAGCAGTGAAGCGCCCATCATTTTCACCCAGCTCAATTGCAAATACTGAAACTTGGTAGAGTTTGGAATGATGTATGAAATGACTTCTGCAAAATCTTTTGATTTGATTCCTATCACGCTAATGATGACAAGCATCACAACATAAACACTCACTCCCATAAGAGCCGACAAGCCGGCAGAACCAACAATGACAGAGCATAAAGACATAAAGGCAACAAAAGGAATTAAATAGAGAACCAAAGAAACCAAAACCAACGGCAAATCTGCAAGCACCAGAGCAACGCCATTGTTATCAACAGCCATAGAAATCAATGCTGCAATAATCGTCACCAAAATATAGGCAAACGATATCAGAATGGTTGCTCCAAAAAATCGTCCAACAAAAATCTCGATACGGTTGCATCTTGGTGTCAAGAACCTTAAATATTTACTGCCGATATCATTGGCGGTTTGATCACAGGCAGCTAAGAGAACAAACATAGGAACCGAAGACATAGCCAGATAAAAATATGCTGAAAAAGTCGGAGCTCTGTTCACAAACAAAGACTGAATCACTTTCGGATCAATGAATAAGGAAAGAATAAATCCGGTCTCAGCATTGGAAAGCATTTTGGCGTTTCCGCTACTGAGTTTCCATAAAACCCACAACCAAAACACAGAAAAAAACACCAGAAACAATAAGCCTCTGGCGCTTTTCAATGAATAATATATGTCCTGACGAACTAAAGTGTTAAATACGCCCGGACGAAATGAACTCACAATTACTCTGCTGGTTCAGGAGCCGGACCTGTTCCCATGGACTTTGCAGCCAGAATCGCCATAACCCCACCAACAAGACCAATTATATTAGTAACCCCGAAGCTAGACATTAAGCTACCCAACACCTCGGCTAGCACAGCAATTCCTCCAGCAATCATAATAAACTGGGCTTTTTTGTTTTGGAACAAGAAAACAGCACCGGCAATTAAAATACCAACACTAACTAGCAAAAACACGCCAAAAGCCATAAAGCCGATACCAGATCCACCAACCTCATCTTGAAATTTTTCCATTTGAGCTTTTTGTTCGGCAGTCATTTGTGACCCTGATTCTTTTTCCATTTGTGTTGCCACTTGGCTCATGCCCGTAGAAACACCTTGGGTTAAAGCACCACCACCAAGCCAAGTCAGGCCAGCAACCAAATTGAAAACAGCCGCAATAATTAAAATAACACCTGCTGCAGTACGCATAAATTTTCCCCTATTTCTCTTAATTTAAATTTAAAAAAACTCAGGATTGACTCAATCCCAAACCGATAACAATCATATTATAATTGACAAAATGTGTCAATAATGTGTCAACTATGTTTTTTAACAACTATTCAGCCACTCCGGTGACTCTACAAGTTTGATAAGCCGGGTTGGTATCAAGAATGGTATATTCGCCATCTCCCACATCAGCTTTTAATTGTCTGGTACCATTATTAAAGTATGTCACCTCAATATCGCCTTTTGACTCTAAATAGGTCGCCCAACGTTGCCCGGGTTCATTACAAACCACTTCGCATCCGTTTTTTCCACACTTAATCACTTCTTTATGAAAAGGCTCGTTGATTTGAGAAAAAGAAAAAGAAGAAACCAACAGACCGCCAACTAAAACTAAAATTTTCATATTACACCTCAATTATTAATTCATAGTGAGCATTTTATAGATAGGTGGTGAATACAAAATTAACGAAAGTTGTTATGAAATGTGAGCAATGTCACAGTTTTTCTTCACTCTCTTTAGAGAAGGTTGGCACAAAAAAATCTTGACCTTAATCATTAAATCGAACTATTTTTTTATCTACCGAAAAAAACGCACTTGTTTAACAAAGATTTAACTCCAGATTATTATATTAGAAGGTGCTAATATAACAGGAGAAATGTTATGAGAATGATATATGTTTTTTTGATTACTACAATTGCTTTTTTTAATACAGCTAAGGCAGAGGTTGAGGTTCAATCAGGGTTAAATGGAATGTGGATTACCGATAGTTCCGGACAGGGAGCGGTTTTTCAGGTGGCAAAGTTAAGCTCAGGTCCAAGTTTAGTAGTAACTTGGTATGCCTATCAAAATGGTCAACAGGTATGGTTAGTGGGTTCACAACCTTTTGAATATGGTGTGACAGAAATTTCTGTACCAATGCATATTACAAGCGGAGCAAATTGGGGTGATGACTTTCTTTCAGATGACGTGATTGTCACCGAATGGGGAACTGTAGCATTGAGTTTCTCAAGTTGTGATTCTGGAACAATGACATACAATTCTAATGATGAGGCGTTCGGCTCGGGAGTTGTTGACTTAATAAGGTTGACACGAACTGATGGTTTGGAGTGTAATGAAGACGTCGCGGTTACTGAGGAAGAAGGATTGAAATTTATGAGAGAGGAAGAAAAGCTAGCCAGAGACGTTTATTTAAAACTGTTCAGAGATTATGGTGTTAATGTGTTTTCCAATATTGCGGCGAGTGAACAAACTCACATGGATGCTGTTTTAGATTTGATGGAACAATATAATATTCCTGATTCATCAACCGGTATAGAAGGAACATATAACAACTTGGAGCTACAAGCTTTATATGAGCTACTTGTTTCAATAGCGGATCAGGGTTTGGCTCAAGCCTATTTGGTTGGAGCTTTAATTGAAGAAACCGATATCAGAGATATTGAGATTTATAAAGATATTTCTGTTTCAGAAAATGTGATTGCTGTTTATGATAACCTTTTGTGCGGCTCGAGGAGTCACCTTCGTTCCTTTGTTGCCAGATATGAGTCGGAGACAGGGTTGCCTTATATTGCTCAAATACCTGAGTTGGCTGAAATGGTTGACTCAATATTAAATACGGAACAAGAACAGTGCGGCAGACCTTAAGAGAGAAAGTTTTATGAAAAGATTGTTAGTTTTAATAGCTATTGTTAGTACAAGTGTAACAGCTTTAACTCCTGAGGCAGAAAAAGGAGAGCAAGCAGTAGTTGCTTGTATGTCCTGTCATAACCCGGAACTCACACCGGCATTGGCGCCACCATTCTTTGGTGTACAAAATCGTTATACCAGAGAGTATTCCGATAAGGCAGAGTTTATATCAGCAATTGTTGATTGGGTCATACAACCGACTATGGATAAAGCCTTGATGAGAAGACCGGTCAGAGAGCTTGGTTTAATGCCGGCAATGCCTTTACCGGATGAAGTGTTGGGTCAAATAGCAGCGTATTTATATGAAAAAGAATTTGAACCACCATGCACACACTGGGCGAATGATATCGCTAAAGGAAACAAAGACAATCATGCGAGAATGGTAGAGGATAACTATAACAATCTTTGTAAAGAGTAAAACAATCCCCGCAATGATGGCTGTTTACGTCAGCCCTCACAACCTAGATAAATTGACCGTTATCAAGAAAATCCTATTATCAATCAAAAGCACTTGATTTTTTTAAATTCATACAGATAATGAGAATGATTATTATTTAGATGTAAGAATTTGAAACTGTCACAGGCACAAACCGGAAAAAGTTATAAGGTTGAAGAGCTGAAAATATTAGGTTCTTTGGCGCAGCGAATGGCAATACTCGGTTTAACAACCGGTGTTTTAATCGAGCTTTTGGCTCTTTATAAGCACGGTGCACTTATACAAACCGGCTCGGGAGCCATAGCGATAGGCTCAGATTTACTCGAGCTGATTAGTGTCACTATGGCATGAATGCTTTTTCTCCTGTTTCTATAGCGGTATTTTCAATGCCACACAAAAAAATCCATGAAAAATACTGAAAACACACCACTGGTTGTCTTGGCAGGAAATCCGAACAGCGGAAAGACAACAGTTTTTAATAAGATATCCGGACTCAATAAAAAAACAGGTAACTGGTCAGGAGTTACTGTTGACTCACAATATTGTGCAGTAAATTATGAGGAACAAGGTTATAGTCTGGTCGATTTACCTGGTATTTTTGCGCTATCTTTAGACTCACAAGGTGAGGATGAAGCACATGTTCTCGATTTTCTGAATAATAATAAACCGGATTTAGTTGTAAATGTAATCAACTCTGCTTGTTTGAAAAAAAGTCTGTTTTTAACTCTTGAAATGTTGGAGTTGAATATTCCAATGTTGTTGGTCTTAAATATGGCCGATGAAGCGCAAGCGCACAATATACAAATCAATAAAGATAAACTTGGAGAAATACTCGGGGTTCAAGCCATTGAAATGGTAGCCACGAAAAACACAGGTATTACAGAGCTAAAAGAAGCAATAAACAAATACCTCAGAAGTCCTCAAGAAGTTTTCAAAACAAAACAAAACAAACAACATAAAACGACTCAAGAAACAAAAGAGTCTCTGGAAGAGTGTTTTAATAATCGCTTAAAAAAAGCTGAAAATATTGCAAATGCTGTTCAAACCATAGAGCCAAACAATAAAAAAGCAAAATCCAAACTGGACTATTTCACCACACATCCAATTTGGGGGTTGTTATCATTTGTAGTTGCGATGTACATTATGTTCTTTTTTGCTATCAATATTTCAGCCGTTTTTGTTGATTTTTTTGATATCGCTTCCGGAGCGATATTTATTGATGGCACACGGTTATTTTTGTCTTCAATAGGGTTGCCTGAAAGCATTACTGCCATCCTTGCAGACGGACTTGGTAGCGGAATTCAAACAGTTGCGACTTTTATTCCGGTTATTGGTTTCTTATATTTGGCTCTGAGTTGGTTTGAAGGTTCCGGTTACATGGCAAGAGCGGCATTTGTTATGAACGGATACATGAAAAAACTTGGTCTTTCAGGGCAAACCTTTGTGCCGCTAATTATTAGTTTTGGTTGTAACGTCCCCGCTATTGCGGCAACAAGAACCTTATCATCAAAAAGAGAAAGGTTGATTACCATAATGATGGCTCCTTTTATGTCTTGCGGAGCTCGCCTGTCTGTTTATGCACTATTGGTCGCAGCATTTTTCTCACATGTTGGCTCTTTGGTTGTGATGGCTTTATATTTTCTGGGTATTCTGGTCGCAATTCTGACCGGACTTATGCTTCATAAAACCGTGTTGAAAGGGAAAGCAGAACCGTTTGTGATTGAACTACCCAGTTGGAAAAACCCGGGGATAAAAAATTTGTTTATTGGTACATGGATAAGACTGAAAGGCTTTTTGGTTTCCGCTGGAAAAATAATCGTCATAATGGCTGCAATTTTGCAAATATTAAACTCAGTAGGAAAAGACTTTAGTTGGAACAACTCAAACACAGAAAACTCGATGCTGTCAGTTGTTGCTAAGGCAGCGACTCCGGTTTTTGAGCCAATGGGTATCGAAGAAGAAAACTGGCCGGCGGTTGTTGGAATCATTACCGGAATTTTAGCTAAAGAGGTGGTAGTTGGAACGCTCGATTCATTATACAGTGAGGCCAAAGAAGATGCTTCGGAAATCAGCATATCAGGAATAGGAAATGATTTGTTGGAATCGGTTCAATCAATAGCAACAAATTTTGTCAGTTTGGGCGAACAAATACTTGACCCACTAGGATTGTCATCAATTTCCTCAAATACGGAGGACGTGATAGAACAACAAGGTGTCAGTAACAAAACATTTGGCGTTATCAAAGATAAGTTTCAGGACAGATATGCTGTTTTTGCCTATTTAATATTTATTTTACTCTACGTTCCTTGT
>JAGRJO010000081.1 GCA_020442725.1 Lysobacterales bacterium | reverse complement strand
AGAGCTCCAAAATCTGTGCTTAGCGTGCAAATCCCGGCTTGTTGGAGTTCTGTTAAAGTGTAGTTGTACGTTTCAGAGGTCTGAGACGTAATCAGTGCAATATCCGGTTGGTATTTCTCAAGTAAATGTTGCAAATCACTCTGGTTATAATCCATGACGACAGAAACAGATTTGTTATTAAGATATTTTTTTCCCTCATTACCAGCCCCCAAAAAAATAAATCGGAAACTACTGTTCAATCGCTCCATAATATCTTCGAGGAGCATTTGTCCTTTTGGAGGATTGATTCTACCAAGTACCAATATGCGAAAAGATTTATATTCTTTGATATATGATATTGGTTTTAAACTTGTTGAAGCGTGAGGGATAACATGAATTTCTTTTGTTAGTTGAGCATCAATTTTTTTAAGATTGTTTTTTACTGACTCACTTGGGGCAACTAAGGTGATATTTTTTCTTTCAAAGATTCCATGTAAATACTCTTTCCAGCTTTGATAGGTCTCTTTACTAATTTTTCCGAAAGGCTCACTTGCAGTGTTCGACAATGCGTTATCAATATCAATTGAGGTCAGTCTGTCGTTTTCCAGATTTGCAATTAAACTCGGCCATGAAGGAAAGTAATCATGAAAGATTTTTACAGTGGGAATTGAGGTTTGCAGACATTCCATACTGTGCCCGATAAGGCTAGAAACCATAATTTGCTGAACTTGAAACTCGTCAAGAATTTTATCTAGAATATTTTTGTATTCCTCATGAACTATAGATGTTGCTTTAATCGGAGATTGTAATTCATAGTTCCTTATCGTTATTCCGGAGTCGTTCCCATAATGGAGCTGAAGTTTTTCTCCGTGTCGATTCCGGTAAAGTTCGCCATAGGAAGCTAAAACAATGTGATTGTATTCAGTTTCGTGAGCACAATAATCATTAATCCATTTTGAGACGCCTCCACCCCATGACATTGAGATGTGCAACATAACAGGTTTTTTATCCAAAATAGGGTAACCAAGAAGTTTGTTTTCCACTTCCGGATAATTTTTTAGCCTCCACTGTAATGCTGCAAGAGGGTGAGCGGGTAGCGGTCGTTGGTCTCCTATATCAATTTTGTCGGTTAATTTAACGTTTTTGTCATTGTGACTTTGAACCAACAAATTGCTACAAACTTTATATTGAATAGAATCCAGTTGTTCTAGAACAGAGTGATTACGAACAATAAAGCACTCTGTATTTATTTCTTCACAAAAAAGAGTGCTTGGTGTTTGTAACAAATAAATCAAATTATCAAGTTGTTCAACAGATCCGTTAAATACATCGCCGCCTTGGAGGGGTGACAAACGATTAACTTTACAACTTTGTGCTGAGCAAAGTAGAGTATTGAGTTCTGTGACAATAGTTGCCATCAGTCTTTCAAACCAAAAAGCAGGCAACTTCGCCTTTGCATTTAATATGATAATTGGTGAATAATGATCAGTATTAGCAATGATTTTCTGGCGAAGGTCATCGTTAAACTCTTTTTCCTCAAATTGAATGCTTCGGCACTCTTTGATAATTGAGCTTGAAAGCTGAAATTCATTATCAGTGTTAAAAACAGCTAAATAGGGTTTGATTTTTTGCATTGGCGGATTATAGCAAATCAATTCTGGGCTGAATTAATGTTTCAAAAATATTTCATAAATAAAATACGTTTTGGGAAACATTGACAAGGGTCAAAATCTCGTCATTCTAGGGCGTTTTACCAATGTGCAGAATGAATAGGTGTGTTAGTATGACAGTGAGGCGAGTTGAGAGTTGTGCTTTGCCTATTGTTCAGGAGAGGTTTTTAAATAATTAAATATGAAAAAAGAATCCGTTCCCTATATTAGCGTTTTTCTTATCTGTATGGTTTTGTGGTTGATGTTGACGGCAACATTTGCAACTGATGAGTTGGTTAGTGGTTTCGTAATTGCAGTTGTTGTCAGTGTGATTACCGCACCAAGAATGCAGATACTTAATGGTTTAAGATTGCATTTGGGGGTTTTCCCTGGTGTAGTTGCTTATTTGTTTTATTTCTTGTATGCGCTGTTAAAAGCCAATTTGGATTTGGCAAAGAGAGTGCTTTCAAGGAATATGCATATCCACCCGCAAATGGTGGAAATCAAAACGAGCATGCAGTCTGACTTAGGAAAACTGTTTTTGGCGAACAGCATCACTTTGACTCCCGGGACACTGACCGTTGATGTTAGTGATGATAAGTTATTGGTTCACTGGATTGATTGTCCCGAAGGCGTGGATATGGAAAAAATTACCGGTGAAATCATTGGTCAGTTTGAAAAATATCTCAAGAGGTTTGTGAAATGATGGTGCTACAGATAATTGCTTTCACTTTGATAGCCATGGCGGCATCATTCGTTTTACTTAGACTGGTCTTTGGCCCAACAACAGAAGATCGAATCGTAAGTGCTGATGCTTTGGCTCTGATTGCGACAGTAGTTTTGCTTTGCTTGTCGATGTTTTTCGAAAGTTCTCTCTATTTGGACATCGCTTTAGTGTATTCGGTTTTGTCTTTTGTGGGAATCGTTGCTTTGGCTAAGGTTCTTGAGTCAAAAGAAAGCTCCGCTGAAAAAGAGGATAAAAAGTCATGATGAATTTGATTGGTAATGTCTTCTTGTTGATAGGAGCGATTTTTATTTTGTTAGGTGCAGTCGGATTGCTGAGAATGCCGGATGTTTATAACCGAATTCAGGTTGGGACCAAAGCTGTGACTCTGGGAACAATCGGTGTGGTGGTTGGAATTATTTTCATTCATCCTCAATGGTGGAGTAAATTGCTGGTAATCCTTGGATTTGTCTTGTTAACCAGTCCTGTGAGTTCATCGGCAATCAGCAGAGCTTTTTATCGAAGTGGGACTAAAGTTTGGCATAAGAAAAGATTGGCGAAAACGAAGCCGGAACAAAAAGGGAGGTCAAAAGAATGATTTGGGTTGTGGCGTTGATTGTATTTATCATGCTTGTGGCTGCGGTCATGGTATTGTTTGTTCCGAATATGATAGCAGCGGTTGTAGCGACTTCGGTAGTATCTTTGGCTTTGACTGCAATCTTTGCGATTGTAAAAGCTCCGGATGTGGCAATGACGGAAGCAGCCATTGGGGCAGGACTTGGAAGTTTGATTTTGGCATTAGGTTTAAAACGATTGGGCTTCAACCAAACCGATGACTCTCATGGAGAAGAAAATGACTAAATACACATCATTACTTTTTATTGCCGGTTTGAGTTTTCTGCTATTTGTTATTGTTGGCTATTTGCCAATCGCTGAAAATCCAATGATTGCCGGAAAAGCGATTTTGGGTTCTGCACAACAAGAAGTGGGTTCTGCCAATATTGTGACATCGGTTGTTTTAGCCTATCGGGGTTTGGATACTTTAGGTGAGTTGTCGATATTGTTTGCTGCTGCTTCAGTTGTTGGGTTGTTGTTAGGGAAAAGTTATTCAGCTGATTCTGTTAGGACACAAAAGTCTGGGCAAGCAAAAGAGTACAAGCAGTTTGTTGTTCTTCAATCATTGGATTTGATTTTTCCGATGTTGTTAGTGGTTGGAATGTACATTATTATCCATGGACATTTGACTCCCGGTGGTGGCTTTCAGGGAGGAGTTTTGTTGGCCGTTGCATTCTCTATGAGGTCGATTGTAAAACCAAGTGGAGAAAAAACAGACCATTATCCAATCACACTCATCGAAGGATTTGCGGGGTTCAGTTTTATTTTAATTGGAGTTTTGGCTTTGATTACTGATGGAAATTTTTTGCAACCGCTTCTTGGCAAAGGCGAGTTTGGTAGTCTTTGGTCAGCTGGAACTCTTCCGTTACTTTATTTGGCAGTCGGTTTAAAAGTGGGTGCTGAACTTGCAGGTTTGCTCTTTGAGCTCAATGGCGAGGAGGAAAGAGCATGATGTCGATTGAAGTTACAATTGAAAACATATTGTATTTTGGAGCCATTTCTCTGAGTCTGATTGGTTTGTTTGGTATGATGATGTTGCAAAATGTCTTTCGTATTTTGCTGTCTTTGGTTCTTCTGGAAGCAGGAGCTAATTTATTGTTGGTGTTATCAGGAGTTCGCATCGGCGGTGTGGCACCGATTGTTACGGATGGAATGTCAGCCGGTGTTGTTATGAATGACCCTGTTCCTCAGGCGTTGGTTTTAACAGCAATTGTTATCGGAGTGGGCGTTCAGGCTTTGGCTCTGGCTTTGATTTTCAGAGTGAAAAGAAATTATGGAACACTGGATTTGCGAAAAATTCGTGAAAAACTTGAAAAAGACATTGCTGTTTCCAACGAGGTTTCAGCTCCCGGCAGTTATCAAGCTCCTGAGAAACTAACCGAAAGCACAGGAGTAGGGCAATGAATAAAATGATTTTACTTATTGCTTTGCCATTATTGGCAGCATTCTTGATCCCTGTAGTTGCAAGATTCTCAGCAACGGTTTCTCGTTTGCTAGGCCCTGCGGTTTTAGCATTTGTATTGGTCTTTGTTGCCTTGCAATGGAGTGTGGTAGGCAGAGACAGTTTCGCAATCTTTATAGGAGGCTTTTTACCTCCGGTTGGAATCGTTTTCTATGTTGATCATTTCAGCCTGATGTTTTCGGCGATAATTGCTGCCATGTTGTTAGTAGTTTGGCCTTGGGGGCAATATACGCCAGTTAGACAACAATCACTTTATATGCTTTTGGCAGCGTCTTCATTTGGTTTGGTTCTGAGTTCGGATTTGTTCAATTTATATGTGTTCTATGAGCTACTTGCAGTTGCGACGTATGGCTTGGTTGCCAATCAATCTCACAAAGCAGCACCGGCAGCGGCATTGAGATATCTTTTTGTTAGTTGTGCCGGTTCGGTGATGTTATTGATTGGAATTGCAATAATTTATACGATAACAGGCACTTTGAATATTGCTCATTTGGCAACTATGATTGGGAAACTTCATGGTTTAGCCGGTTTATCAGCATTTATCCTGATTGCAGTTGGTGCGGGTGTAAAAGCAGAGATGTTTCCAGTGAATTCATGGGTCCCTGAAGTGTATGGAACGTCATCCAAATCATTGTCAGCATTGCTTGCAGGATTGATTTCCAAATTAGCTGTCGTTTTGATTCTACGGGTCTCGCTCATGTTATTCCAAGTCGACGTAGCGTTGGATTTGTTATTGATTGTTGGCATTTTGGGTGTGCTCAGTGGTGAAATGGTTGCCTGGCGAGCGAAAGATGTGACACGTATGTTGTCGTTTTCGTCAATTGCTCAACTTGGTTTGATTTTTGTAGCGCTTTCATTATCCGGAACAATTGGTCTTTGGTTGGCAGTTGGTTTGATGCTGCATCATTTGTTGGTGAAAGGAGGTTTATTTTTACTTGCAGATTCGATGCACGGCTCATTTAGTACACTTAAAGGCTTGGCTCGAAAATCTCCGATACTGGGAGCTGTGTTTTTGATATTTATTTTTTCGCTACTCGGAATTCCGCCATTTCCGGGATTTTGGATTAAGTTAATGTTGGTTATCAATCTGGCTCAACAGGGTGATGTTTTATACCAACTTGCCATCGGCGTTGTGTTGTTTGCTACCGTTATAGAGGCATCCTATTTGTTTAAACTGGTGCGGATTATATATCAGAAGGGTGATGAGAATATCATCGAACCTCATCAAACATCAACTTCTGGTATGAATTTGCTGTATGCCAAATTTTTTGCTTTGATAGTTGTCGTATCAATGCCCTTTGTTTCACCTATATCGGATCGGTTGAAAGATATGTCCAGACAGTCGGTTAATGTAGAAAATTATATCGAAACTATTATGGATCAACCAAAATCAGGAGGTCAGTCATGAGTCTTCTTGATAAATTGTTGATTGTTTCCGGTTTGGCTTTTATCGCTATTACAGCATTACGAAATTATCGTATCAACGACAAGTTATCGCCGCTGTGGTATTTGTCATTGACTCTCATACTGATATTGATGTCAGGAGTTGCTTATGAGAATACAACTATTGTTTCTGGGTTTCAGTACCAAATATTAGGATTTAAATTAAGCTGGCAATTTGATTCGCTTTCATGGTTTTTTGCAATTATTACGATTGTTGCTGCTTTGGCGTCATCAATTTTTATGTCCGGTGATTGGGCAAGATATTATCGTGAAAAAGGCGGGAATTATGGAATGTTGCAAGTTGCTTTAATCGCCAATGTTTTGAGCATGTTCCTGTTGCTTGCCAGCAGTGATTTACTCACTCTTTTCATCGGTTGGGAGTTTGTCAGTTGGGCGAGTTTCTTCATGATGATTTTGCGTCCAACAAGCGAAGCCAAAAAAGCGGCTGTTAAATATGCGATTTATGCAATGACCGGAGCTATGGCCTTGTTGGCAGCGATGGTGGTGATTTATACCGCAGGCGGATCGTTTGAGTTTAAAGCGGTTTATATTGCTTTTCAAGGCGTAAGCTTTTTAGGACAAGTGATTTTGGTTGTACTATTGTTTGTAGGCTTTGCAATTAAAATGGGTTTGTTGCCATTTCATCTTTGGCAAGCGATTGCTTACGCCGAAACCCCAGGGCCAGGAGCGGCATTTTTAGGAGCGATTTCTTCACGTATGGGGTTATTTGCGATTGTTCTGGTTATTATTAAACTCGTTGGCTTGTCTAATCTGGCAGAAATGAAATTTGGTGCAGATTCTATCAATATGCAAAATATCATTGCCTGGATTGCTGCACTCACAACAATTATTCCGACTTACATTGCATTACAGCAACATGATGCGAAAAGGTTGCTGGCATGGCATGGTGTTGGACAAGGTGGATATATGTTGTTGGGTATCATGATGTTTGACAGCATTGGAAGTGCTGGTGGTCTGATGCATGTTCTCAATCACGCTTCTTATCAAGCAGCATTGTTCTTAACTGTTGTGGCTGTGGTTTATCGAACCGGAACTTCTGATTTGAACAGATTGGGTGGTTTGGTGACTCAAATGCCATTGAGTTTTCTGGTAATGTTGATTGGTATTATTGGACTGGCTGGTTTACCACCAATGAATGGTTTTGTTTCCAAGTGGATGGTTTATCGTTCGCTTTTAGTCAATGGTCAGCCATTGTTATTTGTGGCAGCTGTTTTAGGAACTTTAGGAACTATTCTTTCAGTCTATAAGCTCATCCATAATACATTTTTGGGACAATTACGAATGGAACATCGAGAAGTTCGGGAAGCTCCTTGGAGCATGATGGCTCCAATGTTGGGTCTTTCGGTGATTGTTTTCATTACCGGGTTTATGCCGGGCTTGATAATGCCTTGGATTGCTTCGGTACAAGAATCTATTGGATTGCCGGCTGTTGAATATACACTTGGTGGAATCGTTTTTGCTAAAGGTGGTTTAGACATGATTTGGGTGAGCGGAATTCTGTTTTACGGTTTTGCTGTTGGAGCTGTCATTTTCTATCTTCTTGGAGGGAAGTCCAAGCGAGTTCATCAATTTGACAATTATGCTGGAGGACATTTCCTGAGTTCAGATGTGCGTTATCACTATTCGAATAATTTTTACCCGGGTTTGATGCACTTAATTGGTACATGGTATCGGGGAAGTTTTAAATGGTTCGAAGGTGTTTTAGTCTCAATTGTCAGCTTTATCTCCGCTTTATTTGAGAATATGTACCGAAGTCGTCAACCGGTGATTTTGTTGGTTGCAGTTGTATTGGCAGGGTTGTATGTGGTGTATAAAAACTATGCAGGAGTTGTATCATGAATTATTCTGAACTCTTGGCGGAATTATTGTTAATGCCTTTGGTTGCATTTGTTGTTGGTTTGCTGATGGTTTTAATGATGAGAAAAATTTCAGCT
>JAGRJO010000080.1 GCA_020442725.1 Lysobacterales bacterium | reverse complement strand
GGTGGCTGGGCAGCTTTAGCCGGTGTTTTGCTACTCGGAGCCAGAAAAGGAAAGTATTCCAGGAATGGTCAAGTCAGACCTATTCCCGGTTCTTCGATGCCTTTGGCAACACTTGGTACGTTTATTCTGTGGATGGGGTGGTTTGGTTTTAATGGCGGATCACAATTATCAATGGATTCAAAAACTGACATTAACGCTATTGCAACTGTCGTAGTTAATACCAATATGGCAGCAGTTTTCGGTGGATTTATAGCAGCGTTATTGACACAGATTATGTACAAAAAAGTGGATCTTACCATGGTTTTAAACGGAATTCTTGCAGGATTGGTTTCAGTGACTGCCGCTCCGAATCAATCACCGGAATATTCCGCCATTGTTGGAATTATAGGTGGCATTTTGATTGTTTTCGCCGTTCCATTTTTTGATAAACTCAAAATTGACGACCCGGTTGGTGCCTTATCCGTCCATCTTGTTTGCGGAATTTGGGGAACAATCGCTGTCGGATTTACCTCAGCATCAACAATTTTAGCTCAATTGAAAGGTGTATTATTGATTGGTGTATTTGTGTTTGCCTTGTCTTTCTTGTTCTGGTTTATCCTCAAAATCACAATGGGCTTAAGAGTCAGTGAAGAGGAAGAAATTGAAGGTCTGGACATCAGCGAATGCGGACTTGTCGCCTATCCTGAGTTTAAACAGAATTAGAATAATTTAAGATTTTGCTTCCCTATACAACTCGCGACCAATCAGCATCAGGCGGATTTCATTGGTTCCGGCGCCGATGTCATAGAGTTTGGCATCTCTAAGTAAACGACCAGTCGGGTTTTCGTTGATATAACCATTGCCACCCAAAACTTGAATTGCTTCCAAGGCAACATCTACGGCATTTCTTGAAGCAAATGATAAGCATGCAGCAGGGTCTAAACGGGATTCAACTTTTCTATCATAATTTTGAGCAATACCATAAGCGAAATATTTGCTTGATTGCAATTTGGTATACATTTCGCCAATTTTTGCCTGCATTAAACCGAATTGTCCCAAATGTTTTCCAAACTGACTGCGTTGAGCCGTGTAAGGAACAGCAATATCCAATGCTGCTTGCATGATTCCAATCGGACCACCGGATAAAACCAATCTTTCGGTATTCAAACCACTCATGAGGATTCGCACGCCTTGGTTCACTTCACCTAAAACATTTTCCTGAGGAATCACGCAATTATCAAAAACCAATTCGCAAGTGTTTGAGCCTCGCATTCCCAGTTTATCGAGTTTCTGAGCGGTGCTGAATCCCGGCATATTTTTTTCGATAATAAATGCTGTCATGCATTTGGAACCGGCTGATTTATCCGCTGTTCGCATATAAACCAATAAAACATCAGCATCGGGACCATTGGTAATCCACATTTTATTACCATTGGCAATCCAATTGTTACCGTCAAATTCCGCTTTACAAGACATAGAGCCGACCACATCCGAGCCGGCTCCGGGTTCACTCATCGCTAAAGCACCAACATATTCACCGGAACAAAGTTTGGCGATGTATTTTTGGCGTTGGGCTTCATTCGCGTGTTTATAAAGGTTATTCAGACATAAATTTGAGTGAGCTCCGTAGGACAACCCTACAGATGCAGATGCTTTGGAAATCTCTTCCATGACAATCAAATGAGCCAGATAGCCCATTTCTGAACCGCCGTATTCAGCCGGTATTGTCATTCCATGAAGTCCGAGTTCCCCCATTTTTTGCCACAAATCCGCAGGAAAAGCATTTTCCTCATCTATTTTTTCAGCACGGGGAGCTATTTCCTGCTCAGCAAAACTTCTGACTGTATCTCTTAGCAGTTCTAAATCTTCACCCAAATAAATATCTGTATGCATCAGTTTTCTCTTAGCTACCGTTATTTCTCACTCTTCCGGAGAAATTCACTTTCTTTTGGTTCATATAAGGTTGTTTGATTTTACCCATAGCAGCAATTCTCTCTTCACCCATACGATCAGCAGCTTTCCATGTCGGAATATTATCACGCTCAGCAATTTTGAAGATATTCATGATGTTATAATAAATATTTCGAGTCATTCTTAATGCTCTTTCACGATTATAACCTTCCAACTCGATAGATACATTCATCAAACCACCGGCGTTAACCGCATAATCAGGAGCATAAATGATGCCACGTTTTTCGAGTTCATCACCGTGTCTGGTTTCAGCTAATTGGTTATTAGCGCTTCCGCAAACAATATCAAATTTGAATTTATCAATTGTTTTATCGTTAACTGTTGCACCCAATGCACAAGGACAATAAACATCAGCATCGACTTCGTAGATTTCATCCAAACCAACAACTTCGCAGCCGTATTGTTCTTCACAGATTTTTAATGCTTCCTGATTCACATCTGTCACAAACATTTTGCCGCCTTCGGCATGAATCAGTTTGACCAATTCGATTCCAACATGTCCAACACCTTGAATAGCATAAGAATAATCGCCGATATTTTGGTTGCCGTGTTTTTTCTCTAAACTGGCTTTGATACTTTGTAAAGTTCCCAAAGCGGTAAATGGTGATGGGTCACCGGAACCTCCGTGCATTTGATGAACACCAACCACGTTTTCAGTTTCCTGAAATACATATTCCATATCATTCACGTCAATTCCAACATCTTCGGCTGTGATATAACGACCACCCAATGAATCAATAAAACGACCAAATGAACGGAATAATGTTTCTGATTTGTCTGTTTTCGGATCGCCGATGATAATGGATTTACCACCGCCCAGGTTCAAACCGGAAACCGCAGCTTTATACGTCATGCCTCTGGACAGACGCAGAACATCCGTCAAAGCCTGTTCTTCAGTCGCATAAGGATACATTCTCAGACCGCCGAGAGCTGGTCCTAAAATGGTGTTATGAATTGCAATAATAGCCTTCAAACCGGCATCTTTGTTATGACAAAAGATGACTTCTTCGTGTTCAGTTTTGTCAATAGTTTCAAATATGTTCATAATATTCTCGATTTTTTAATTAAATAAATTTTTGCCTTCACTCCAGGGTGCAGTGAAGAATAGTTCTGTTTGTTCATTGCTGATTTCGGCAACTGAGTTGACAGTCCATTGAGGGTTACCATCTTTATCAACCAACAATGCACGAATGCCTTCCTGCAAATCAGGATTCATCGCACAACGTGTGGACATGATAAATTCCATTTCAAAAACTTCTTTTAAACTCAAATATTTAGCTCTTATAATCTGCTCATCAACCAGTTTATAAGTCACCGGACAGCCTTTCAGAAACGCTTTTTGTGTTAATTCTAACCACTTTGTTTTGGGTTGCATTTCTTTGAGTTCTTTAACAGATTTTTCCAAATCACAATGTCTGAACAAATATTGAATTTGCTTATAATTTTCTTGCAAATTACTCAATGGAGTATCATCTCTGCTAAAGTCCATCAAACTTTCCAGAGCATTTTGAATATCGCAATTTGGATTTTTCCAATCCACTTCGGATAATTCAGTAATAAATTCGTCTTTGTATTCATCCAACACAAAAAAGTCAGCTAATTTGCAATAAATTGCATCAGAGGCATTCATTCGCGCACCGGTTATTCCCAAAAACATTCCGATGTTTGCCGGCATTCGGTTAAAAAACCAGGAAGCCGCTACATCCGGATAAAGACCAATGGTGACTTCAGGCATTGCCAACATGGATTTTTCTGTCACAATTCTATGAGAACATGCCGACATTACGCCAATTCCGCCACCCATTACAATTCCGTTGCCCCAGGCAATGACAGGTTTTGGAAAAATATGCAAACGATAATCCTGATGATATTCCTTACGAAAGAACTCCATTGCCATTTGCGGAATTTCACCTTCGGCTGTTTCTTTCATCGAATTGTAAAGTCCAATAACATCACCACCGGCACAAAAGGCTTTTTCGGAATTGGAATCAATAAACACCGCTTTGATATTTTGGTTGTTCTCGCATTCATCAAGTGCATTTTGTATCGCATCAATCATCTCGATATTTAAAGCATTCAGAGATTTGGGGTTATTCAGAGTAATTCTGCCAATATTACCGTATTTTCCTTCAATCTGAGAAAACTGAATCAAATCGGACATTATTGAATCACCTCTGTAGCCCCTTCGACCAGAATTTTTCTGGAAATTATCAAACGCATGATTTCATTCGTTCCTTCCAAAATACGATGAACGCGCGAATCTCTGACATATCTTTCCAATGGATATTCTTTGATATATCCATAACCACCATGTAGCTGCAAGGCTTCATCACAAACATTGAAACAAGTGTCTGTGGCATATCTTTTTGCCATTGCACAATAAGCACCGGCATTGGCATCTTTGTTATCCAATTTAAAAGCAGCCAGACGCACCATTTGGCGAGATGAAATCAAGTCTGTCAACATGTCCGAAATTTTAAATTGCAAGGCTTGAAACGATGCCAGAGTTTTGCCAAATTGCTTTCGTTCCAGCATATATTTCTGAGCTTGATTCAGAGCCGCTTGAGCTGTTCCTAATGAACACGAAGCGATATTGATTCTTCCGCCATCAAGACCTTTCATGGCAAATTTAAACCCTTCACCTTCTTCACCAATGAGGTAGGACTTTGGAATTCTCACATTTTCAAATGTAATCAAACGAGTCGGTTGCGAATTCCAACCCATTTTGCTTTCTTTTTTATCGTAAATGATTCCATCCAGATTTGCTGGAACCAGAAAACAGGAAACGCCTTTAGGACCGGCTTCACCGGTGCGTGCCATCAAAACCAAAACATCCGTCGAACCGGCACCGGAAATAAATGTTTTACTGCCATTGAGAACGTATTCATCTCCATCCGTTTTTGCTGTGGTTTTCATGGAACCGGCATCAGATCCCGAACCCGGTTCTGTTAAGCAATAGGATGCCAACAATTCACCCGATGTTAGTTTTGGTCCCCATTCTGATGCCAAAGATTCATCGGCAAAACTGGTAACCATCCATGCACACATGTTATGAATTGTCATAAATGCTGTTGTAGAAGTGCAATATTGTGACATTTCCTCAAAGATAATGGAGCTATCCAGACGT
Organism: Lysobacterales bacterium; assembly: GCA_020442725.1. Classification (GTDB taxonomy): domain Bacteria; phylum Pseudomonadota; class Gammaproteobacteria; order Xanthomonadales; family Marinicellaceae; genus NORP309. Next base: position 2,974 of record JAGRJO010000080.1, on the reverse strand, counting down.
GATAACCCTAAACCACCGTATTTTTCGGGTGAATAAAGCCCCAAGAAACCCAACTCTCCGGTTTTCTTGATAACATCGACAGGAAAATGTGCTTCTTCGTCCCATTGAGCAGCATAAGGTGCCATTTCTTTTTCAGCAAATTCCTTAGCCGCTTGCTTAAAAGCCAATTGATCTTCTGTAAAATCAAAATTCATAGTGTCCCCTTGTTGTAACTAATTTGCAGCCGGTTGATATAATTATTTTTCTAGCCCGACTGCAATTGTGATTTAACGTAAGTTTATAGATAAATTCGGTGCGTGATGTCCATCCGGGATATCACTTTCAAACCAGCGTGAAGTAATTGTTTTTGTTTCGGTATAAAACTTCACCGCTTGCTTACCATAAGCATGTTGATCTCCATAAAAAGACTTTCTCCAACCAGTGAAAGAGAAAAATGGTAATGGCACAGGAATCGGAATATTCACGCCAACCTGACCCACTTTTATTTCGTGCTGGAATTTTCTCGCTGCGGCTCCTGAATTTGTAAAAATTGAAGTGCCGTTTCCATAAGGATTGTCATTAATCATCTGAATTGCATCTTCAATTGATTCTGCATGTAATAAACAGAGCACCGGTCCAAAGATTTCGGTTTTATAGACAGACATATTTACTGTTACGTCAGTGAATAATGTAGGACCGACAAAATTCCCATTCTCAAAACCTTCTACCTGACAATTACGACCATCTAATAATAAAGTCGCACCTTCTTCAATGCCTTTGCTAATTAAGCCTTCAACTCTTTGTTTGGCTTGTGGTGAAATCAAAGGGCCATAGGCTGATGTTTCATTTCTCCAGTAATTCGGCTTCAGTTTTTCCATAGCAGCTTTAATATCATCCTGCCAGTCTTTGGCTTCACCAACTAAGACACAAACTGAGATACCCATACAACGTTGTCCGGCTGCTCCGCAAGCTGCTCCGACAATTCCATTGACAACCTGGTTTTTATTGGCATCCGGCATAACAACCAAATGGTTTTTTGCACCGGTGAAAGCCTGAACTCTTTTCAAGTGATCTGTTCCGGTTTTATAAATATGTTCACCCACACCGACAGAACCAACAAAAGAAATCGCTTCAACGTCAGGATGAGTAATCAACTGATTGACCTGATCCTTTCCGCCATGAACTACTTGTAAAACTTCTCTTGGGAAACCGGCTTCATAGAATAATTCAGCAAGCAACATTGGAGATTTAGGATCTTGCTCGGATGGTTTTAACACAAAAGCATTTCCACACACCACAGCCAAAGGAAACATCCATAAAGGAATCATTGCCGGGAAATTAAATGGTGTAATACCGACACAGACACCCAAAGGTTGGGTAATCGAATAAGTATCAATACCACCGGCAACATTCTCAACATATTCACCCATCATCAATGAAGGTGCATTTGCTGCATGCTCAACAACTTCTATTCCACGCCAGATATCACCTTTGGCATCTTCAAATGTTTTCCCGGTTTCTTCGGCTAAAACTTCTGCCAATCTGTCGTGATTTTCTTTGAGTAGTTGTTGATATTTTAATATCATTCGAGCTCTGACGGGAACAGGGGTGTCTTTCCATGTTTCAAATGCTTTTTTGGCAGAAGCAACAGCCGATTCTATTTCATTTGTTGTTGCCATTGGAACCTGATACAAAACTTCCTGATTTGCCGGATTGGTAACATCCATCCATTGATTTGAAGCACTCACGACCTCTTTTCCATCAATATACATATTGATTTTTTCTAACATGAGATTTGTCCCCTAATTGTATTTGTTAATGAGTTTGCGTGTCTGTCAATCTATCGAACGATATGAGGCACTGAAATTTTCGCGTTGCATTATATCATTTTCTTAACTATTAGCCTAAAACAATATGTGTTTTGGAGACTAATGTGACAAAAGTTTGACAGAAAATTTAACTCTGAAAGCCTAACAATTTAAAAATACCAGAGAAGAATCATCCAGTTGTTTTTTCTGTGTTTTCCAATGTGGATTAATTTCTTCCTGAAGCTGATAAAAAGCCTTGCTGTGGTTTTGCTGAATTAAATGACACAACTCATGCAATATGACATAGTCAATGACTTCAGGAACGGCTTTTATCAGATGCACATTGAATGTGATTTCGCTTCTTGAATTACAACTTCCCCAACGAGACTTCATCATTCGCACACGTATATTTTTGATTTTAGGAAAGTCGAATTTTTGTCTGAGAGTCTCAGCCCTTTTTGAGAAGTATTCGAGAGCATGTTGTCGATACCATTTTTTGAGTAACGATTTAATAGATGCCTCTTTTCTATAATTGACCACCAGCTCTTTATCAGTCAGTATGACATCATCTTTATTGTCTTGTTGGGTTTTCAAGTGATAGGAGTTGCCTAAAAACCAGAATTTTTCTCCATTTTTGTATTGATATTCTTTTGGAGAATTTTGGTACTTAGCTTTTTGTTGGTTTTGTTTAATCCAACTATATTTTGATTCTAAAAAATTATAAATCACATGACTTGAAGTCATAAATGGTGCATTGACCTGCAAATGATTTCTACAGAGAATTTTAACACTAATACTATGTCTTCTTTTCTTCGAGCGAACCAACAGACAAGAAAATGCTTCTCCGTTGAGAATTACTTTTTCTTCAGATTTTTTTATTAATTTATAACCGGCGACCATGCTGGTTCTCTGATATGACCATTTGAGACCAATAGTTGATTTTTAGTTGCTCCATCTAAAGATGTCGAAATCAAAATCCCCTGCCCTTTATTATTCTTGGTTGCATATAATATCATGTTATTATTTGGAGCAAAAGTCGGAGTTTCATCCAACGGGCCATTACTGATGATTTGTGAGGTTTCGGACTCGTTATGTCTCAATGCAATGCGATAGTCATTTGCATTGCCCTGAACATAACAAAGGTAAGCCGAATCTGCTGAAAAACTACCGCCGGCATTATAGTCTCC
>JAGRJO010000007.1 GCA_020442725.1 Lysobacterales bacterium | reverse complement strand
AATTAATTAAATAAGATACTTTGCAAAGACAATGGTATTGTCAAAAAGTGCTATGTATTCAAAAAATTATTATAAAAAGTGACTAATGGCATAGTTAACTCCTTCCATTTGATGTTTTCACGAGCATTATTCAGTGTTTTCCACTTTATGAAAACTCATATAAATTTCCTTATTTTGCATTCATAGGTTAAAATTTGGACTCGTTTTAATTTTTTTAAAGAGTCTATTTTGCAAAAAACATCTGAAAAGAAAGCAACAGCAGCTAATCAGGAAAGTTTAAAAGAGCTTGTATTGTCAGCAATTGATGATGCAAAAGGTAATGACATCAAAGTGATTGATGTTTCTCATCACACGCAATTATTGGATTATATGATTATTGCCTCTGGGACATCAAGTCGTCATATTCAGACCATTGCTGAGTTCGCGATGAAGAAAGCACAAGAAAATGGTTATGATAAACCGGCAACAGAAGGACTTGGTCATTCTGAGTGGGTGGTTGTGGATTTTGTTGATGTGGTATTGCATGTGATGTCTCCCGCTGCCAGAGAACATTACAATATTGAAGGGCTATGGGAAATCTCTTCACATCCTAAAGACAGCTAAAATCACCAATGAAAATCAGACTTCTGGCAGTCGGTCAAAAAATGCCAACTTGGGTGCAACAGACTTTTGCTGAATATAATGGCAGACTTCCGCTCAAGCAACAAATTGAACTGGTTGAAATTGCACCGATTCACAGAAGTAAGTCCGTATCGACCGAAAAAGCCAGACAATTGGAGGCTCAGTCTATTTTGGACTCTGTTAAAAACAATGAAAAAATTGTTTTGCTGGATGAAAAAGGCAAAATGATTTCCACTCGTAATTTATCGGAATCGATTAGCCAATGGCAAATGAATGGAGACGATATCGCTATCATCATAGGTGGCGCCGATGGTGTTGATAAAAGCATTAAGAAACAGGCACATAATACTTGGTCATTGAGTGCTTTGACATTTCCACATCCTTTAGTTCGGGTAATCCTTATGGAACAAATTTACCGATCTTACAGTTTGTTAGCCAACCATCCATACCACAGAGAATAACATGATTTTTGATGGTCAAAAAATAATTCTGGCGTCTCAATCTCCAAGAAGAAAGCAATTACTGGAACAAATTGGAATGGTACCTGTTTGTATGCCGGTTGATATTGATGAGTCCGTTTATCTCAATGAAATGCCTTTGGAGTACTGCAATCGTTTGGCTTTGCAAAAAGCTCAATCGGGTTGGTTGCTATCAGAGAAGAATTTACCGGTTTTAGGTTCAGATACAGTTGTGGTTTATGATGACCAAATTCTTGGAAAACCGAAGAATGAACAGCACGCGATAGAAATGTTGTCTAAATTATCAGGTCGGAGACATCAGATGATTACAGCAGTTGCGGTGGTGTTTGCAGAAAAGCAACTAACAGAGTACTCAATCAGCGAAGTTCAGTTTGAATATATCAAAGTCGATGAAATAAAGGCGTATGTTGAAAGCGGTGAACCAATGGACAAAGCCGGAAGCTATGGGATACAGGGTCATGCGGCATTATGGATAAAGAAAATCACCGGTAGTCATTCAGGAATTATGGGTCTGCCTTTGTTTGAAACCGGGAAAATATTGAGGAGTTTTTATGAATGAAGAAATATTGATTAACTCAACTCCCAATGAAACCCGTGTGGCTTTAGTTGAAAATGGTGTGTTGCAAGAAGTTTTCATGGAGCGAAATCGCAATGGCTCGATTGTCGGCAATATTTATATCGGGCGTGTTGAAAAAATTCTTCCCGGTTTGCAAGCTGCATTCGTTAATATTGGCATGTCACGTTCGGCATTTATGCATGTCACGGATATCTGTTCGCAAAAGAAAATTGCTCGAATTGACGGCATTGATGACGAAGCGATTTCCGAGCAAAATAATTTTCAACCAATTTCAAAAATCATTCACGAAGGTCAAAGAGTCGTTGTTCAGGTTTATAAGGATGCCATCGGTTCTAAAGGAGCCAGAGTGACATGTAAATTGAGTGTGCCGAGTCGTTTTTTGGTGTTGTTGCCGAATGAACCGGATGTCAACACTTTATCTATTCGCATTACTGATGAAACCGAAAGACAAAGATTGATTGGGTTATTGGAAAAAATCAACTCAAACAGCGAACACGGAATTATCGCCCGGACCAATGCCGAAGACAGTAGTGAAGAAGACTTGGTTCGTGATTATAAGTTTCTACAAAAATTATGGCGAGTGGTTTCACAACGCATAAAAGATGGTCAGTTTAAACAACTTGTCTATCATGAATTTGATTTACCGGTTCGGGTCGTTCGTGATTTTATTTCCGATAAAGTTAGAACGATAAAGACAGATTCTCACGAAGTTTACACCAAGCTGAATAAATTCATAGTTGATTATGTGCCTGAATGGCAGGGGCAACTCATTCATTATCAGGAAGTGAGACCGATTTTCGATTATCACAATATTGATGATGAGATTAATCGGGCTTTGCGACAGTTTGTTCCATTAAAATCGGGTGGGAATCTGATTATTGACCAAAATGAAGCCATGACGACCATTGATGTTAATACCGGAAAATTCATCGGTTTCAAAAATCAGGAAGAAACAATTTTTCGCACCAATCTGGAAGCGGTGCAAATGATAGCTCGCCAGATTCGTTTACGAAATTTAGGCGGAATTATCATTGCAGACTTTATTGATATGGAAGAAGAGGAACATAAACAGCAGGTTTTGGAAAGCCTGGAAGAATGCCTTAGCAAAGACCCGACACGCACACACATTCATGGAATTACTAAACTGGGACTTGTGGAAATTACCCGAAAACGAACGACTGAAAGTTTGCAACACATGCTCTCGGAGCAATGTAAAAATTGTTATGGTTTGGGATTGGTTAAAACGGTTGAAACGGTTTGTTATGAGTTGTTTCGTGAAATCATACGAACTGTCAGGCAGTTTAAAACAGGTCAAATTATGGTTCTGGCATCAACTCAGCTCATTGAGTATATTTACGAAGAGCAAACAGAGTCATTATCTGAACTGGAAGAAGAATTAGGTAAACGTATCAGCTTGCAAGCAGAAAGTTCATATTCTCAAGAACAGTTTGATGTGGTTTTGATGTAATCAATTATGACCAAAACGGACAAACATTCTCTGTTTTTTAAAATCTGGGTTCATGTAAGGGGATTTTTGGCACTTACTATTGTCATTTTGGGCATATTTGTTGGTTTGGTTTCTTTGGTGCTTCCCAATGGCGAACTTTACAAGCAACACCTGAGTGGATTTTTGTCCAAACAATGGAATAAACCGGTGGAAATCTCAGAAATTTCCGGTAGTTGGAAAGGCTTTGGTCCCAGATTTGCAATCAAAGGACTGAAAATTAAGGATAAAGATGAGGTAACAATTAGTCAGGCGACTTTAAATGTTAATTTGCTGGAATATCTCATTCCCAAAGGCTCAACCGGAATCAATCTGAGTGTCAATGAGATTGATGTTGATTTTGAGCAAAAAGACTCCGGAAAAATCGTTCTTGCCGGCGAGCGTAAAACCCATGAAAGCCTGTCCGAAAAACTGGATAAAATATTATCCAGTGGGTCTTTGTCAATTGATAACTTATCACTCAATTTTAAATCGAAAGACTTGAATCAAAATTATCAATTGAAATCTAAAATCACAGTACAACAAAGTGATTTGCAGCGAGCTTTTGAATTGCAGTTGAATGCCAAAGAAGTTGCTGATGAATTTAAAATACTATCAGTTGCGGAAAAAGATTATGATTTCAGTCGTCAGGCAAATTGGTATGTTGAAAGTAAGAATTTATCATTACAAAATTTAGGGAACCTCGTTCAGCGTGAAAATCTTCCCAAAGCGTTGATTGATGTGAAGTCGTGGTTTTCGACCAAACATGGAAACATCGTTCAGTTGATTGCTCAGGCAAAGCTCAAAGATAAGTTTTTTGCTTCAGAATCAGAGAAGTATGATATCACGGGCGATGCTGAATTGGTTTATTCCGGCGAGCCTCAAAACTGGCAAGCCAGTTTATATTTATTTGATATTGAAACTAATAATATTTCTCAGGAAAACATACAAATTGATATACGCAGAATCCAAAACCGATTGATATTTAATGCTGATGCTTTGGATATTCCTTTATTGAATGCTTTACTTGAAACTCTGGAGTTTTCAGATGAATTGCCGTTGAAAGATTTCAACATAGACGGACATTTGTCTGATGTTTCTATAGTTTATGACTTCAAAGAAAGACGGATTATGGATGCGAGTCTGAATTTTCAAAATTTAGATATCAAATCTCCATGGGCAAACTTATCTAATATATCGGGTGAAATCAGCCTCAAAGATGAACAAATACGTTTGCTCATTGATTCAGATTCCGGAACAGCAGAAGTTCCGGGAGTGATTCGAGGAATTGCAGATTGGGACAAATTGTTATTGACTGCTCAAACCTCCATGCAAGATGATGACCTGGATATTAAAATCAATTCACTTTGGTGTGATTGCAAGGACTTTATCCTCGACGGAGCGGCTCGGGCTAACTACGACGAGAATTTGTTTCTGGATTTAACATTCGGTGTCTATCAGGCTCAGGTGAATCAATTGCATAAATATTGGCCGGCAAATAAATGGAAACCTAAGGTTCTTGATTATCTCGATACGGCTTTGATTGATGGAGCTGTGAAAGAAGGAATGATTTTATATCATGGCTTGGTTAATGAATATCCTTTCAGATCTAAACAAGGTGTGTTTCGAACCCGTTCCAACTTGGTTGATGCGACAATTAAATACCAGAAAGAGTGGCCTGTATCCCGTGACTTTAATGCTTTGGTAGAAACCGAAAACCGCAAACTTTGGGTTGATGTTTCTAAAGCCAAAGTGATGCAAGCAAATATCAATAAGGTGCATTCTCAAATATCTAACTTGAAAAACCCGGTATTGACAACTGATATTTGGGCTTCGGGTAAAGATAATTTCCTGCTGGATATTCTGCAAAAATCAGGAATGAGTAAAGAAATTCCGGCATTGGCCAATCAAATTGATTTTAAAGGACGACAGAACGTCAAAGTGGATTTGTCATTACCTTTGAATAGCCCACAGGCGAAAGCTATTCCTCAAGGATATATTGAGTTTCATGAAACCGACTTTCAAATGAACCAATTCCAACTTCATGATATGAAAGGAAAAATTGATTATAAAGGTTTTTCTATTAACTTGGAGAACTTGAAAGCGATTTTTCTCAACCAGGAAACCTTTCTGAATGGAAGCATTATCAATGAACCAAATCAATCACCGAAAATTGATATACTGTTGAAAGGAAATTACAGCACTGTTGATTTTGAATCATTAACTGGTTTTGCGTTACCCGCTCAGGGACAATCTAACTGGGACTTTGAAATTTCAAATGCTGAAAGCGATGATGAAAATGATTCAAAATTAGCGTTTACTGCAAAATCTAATCTCGAAGGAACTCAGTTGAATATTCCGGCTCCATTCAACAAGTCATCAGAGGAAGTTGCACCATTTTCAGTTCGATGTGAATTGCCATGTCTGGATTCTAATTGGTCGATGGACTTTGATAATCGTTTGAAAACAGATTTTTCATTGGCAACAGATAAGAGTGAGTTTGTACTTAAATCACTCAACTTTGGAAATCAACTGCAAGATAGTTTTGGCGGAAAGATTGATGAGCTCAATCTCGATGAATGGCTTGAACTTTTAGTCAAAGATAAAGGCAATCACAAAGAGCATAAAATTCCATTTGAAAATATAAAACTGGATATTGGTTCGCTGATTTTCATGAGTCGTCGGTTGAATCATATTGAGGTTGAGTTTACTCATGACAGAGACGGGTTGAATTTTGATATTAAGGGAGAAGAGGTCGAAGGTCGTGTTGTTGTGCCGAACGATATTGAAAACAGAGGCATTATCGTGCAACTGGAGCGCTTACACTGGCATGGAATTGACGATGAAATCGCCGCAAAAAAAGCTGAAAAAGTTTCTGAAAAATATCTGGCATTACATGTTTGGATTGGAGATTTCATCTATGACGGAATTCCATTGGGAGAATCCCGAATTGAAGTCAGACCAATTGTTGAAGGCTTACGTATTGAGAAATTTGTTACCAACTCAGATTTACTAAAGCTCAATATAAACGGTATTTGGTATAAAAATAAAGGAGACAAGGGAACTTCTGAGTTTAATATCATTCTCACATCTCAGGACATTGCCGAGTTTTTGGTGAGTCTTGGTTTTTCAGCTCCAATCAGTCAGGCAAACACAATTATTGATATGAAAGCCAATTGGAGCGGTTTCCCTAGTCAATTCGAGGTGCGAAAAATTAGCGGAAACTTGCACATCGAAGTTGGTGAGGGTGAGGTGGTTGATGCAAAACCCGGAGTTGGTCGAATTTTGGGGTTATTCAGTTTGACGAATTTGCCTCGAAGATTGATTCTTGATTTTAAAGATGTGTTTGGTAAGGGATTGCACTTTAAGTCGATGAAGGGTGATTTTACACTCAATGACGGGAATGCCTATAGTGAAGAATTCATCATTGATGCGGCAAGTGCGAAGATTTCAATCAAGGGCCGTACCGGATTGGCACAGCAGGACTATGATCAAATTGTTATTGTAACTCCTGGAGTGGGAAAAATTCTTCCAACAATTGGTGCCATCACCGGTGGAGCTGTTGGAGCTGCTGCCGGATTTCTATTTCAGGGAATGTTTAACAAAGGTTTGAAAAACGTAGGTAAAATAGTATATAAAGTCACCGGAACTTGGGATCAACCCAATATCGAAATTATTGAGACAGAAGAAATATCTGATGAAAGCTAAAATTGCAGGACTAGTTTATCTTATTTTTATTGCTTGTGTGGCAGCAGCAATCGCCTATGAATCATGGGGAAATGCCGTTGGATATTCGCATACAGTCAATAAAATAACCGAAAAACTTCACATGGAAGATAATTTGAAGAACTCCGGTAAGAAAATTCTGGAAACAATCACTTTCAGTCTTTACGAGGGCTATACAGAAAGTGTCAACGAATTAAAAGAACTCAAAGCCAAAAGTAAAAAATATGATACTAATGCTTACCGTTTCACGAAGGCATTTGTTGGAATTGTTTTATTAGTCATTGTGATTTATTTCATATCCGGCCAGCAAGTTGTATTGCTCAGTATGATTTTTCTTTCAATCACCAGTCTGGTGGTTGGTTGGTTCTCACCCATACTTGAAATCACTGCCTATCAAGATATTCCGGTTCTTGGCAATACTATTTTTCAATATGAATCCAAAAGTATTGTTTCTGCCTTGTATAAAATCATGGACAAAGGACAATACGCTATTGCGGGAATCATTTTGTTATTTACGGTTGTTACACCAATCATTAAAACAATATTATTACTTATTCTCAGTTTTCAGAAAAAACTGCATTTATCTGTCAGAAAAGTTAAGTTTCTGACTCATATTGGCAAATGGTCAATGCTGGATGTTTTTGTGGTTGCGATTATAGTGACTTATTTTTCGACCAAAACTAATGGGCAAACTGACGCCAACTTACAAATTGGTATTTACTATTTTAGTGTATATGTGATTTTGTCAATGATTTGTACTTATCTCATCACATTCAAGCATAAGAATAGTTGAGAAAACCGTGAAGTTTTTTTCCACTTTTTCAATGACCCCTGAGAAAGTATTATTGTCTCGTGCACTCAATTATGGCGACGGTGTTTTTGAAACGTTTCGGGTTGTTAACCGACAAATTCCATTATTTGACTATCATGCAAAAAGATTAAAAAGCAGTTTGCAAAGGTTGGGAATAACACCTCCTGACACCCAAGAAATACACAATAGAATCATGGCTTTAGCAGAAGATAATGCCGACTGTATTGCCAAATTAGTTGTGTTTCGTAAAGATTATCATCGTGGCTATTCCTCACAATCCAAGGAATGTGATTATTTCATAACAATCAATCCGATATCATCATTCCGATTATGTGATCAATTAACTGTTAGCTCAGTGAAATTATCTCGAAGTAAAACTCTGGCAGGAATTAAACACCTCAATCGTTTGGAACAGGTTATTGCAGCTAACGAATTGAATAGTAGCGACTACTCTGATGCCATTTTGACTGATGGTAAAAATATTATTGAAACCACTTATAAAAATATTGTGCTTATAAAAAACAATAAAATTTATTCTCCCAAGTTGAATAATTCGGGTGTGCACGGTGTTGCGTTGTCTTGGCTTGAGGACTGGTGTGTTGAAAACTCTATTGAATTCAAGTGGAAGAAAATCAAATTATCTGAACTCAGCGACTATCAAGCAATGATGACCTGCAATAGTATTCAGGGTTTTAGCTTAATTAAAAATGTTGATAATCAAGTTCAATTCTCACACAAATCACCAATTGCTGATAAAATAAAATCCTCTTGGTCACAGCTGTTTAAGTTTTGAAGAAAAAAATATTTCTGATTTTTGTTATTTTTGGCACGGGTTGTTTGCTTGTTGGTGGTTATTTTTTTCAACAATATCAGCAATTTATAAAAAATCCTGTTTTCTCAAAAACAACCATCGTTGAAATCGCCAAAGGTCAGCATTTTCAAAATTTTACCAAAAATATCAAGAAACTTAATGCCAATGGTGAAAATTGGCAATGGATGCTTTTTGCAAAAATTGAAAAAACCGGAGGCTGGTTAACGGTTGGAGAGTTTGAAATTGATAACACATTAACGCCTTTGCAAATGATGCAAAAAATAAAGGCAAACAATGTTATCACATATAAATTTACCATTGTTGAAGGTATCAATTGGTGGGAATTGAAAGAAAAATTGCTTGATGATTCGGTGTTAATTCACACACTGTTTGATTTCACTGACGAGCAACTCTTGCAAAAACTGTCAATTGACGCTCCATCTCCCGAAGGAATGTTTTTGCCTGAAACTTATCAGTTTGTGAAAGGTGACTCGGATGTTGATATTTTGCAAAGGGCACATTCAGCATTAACCAAAGTATTAGAAGAGAATTGGCAAAATCGCAAACCGGATATACCGATAAAAGACTCCTATCAACTGCTAACTTTGGCATCCATCGTTGAAAAAGAAAGTGCACATGCAAATGAGAGAGATAAAATCGCCGGAGTTTTTGTTCGTAGATTGCAGAAAAATATGCGTTTGCAAACGGATCCAACGGTTATTTATGGAATTGGTCCGAATTTCGATGGTGATATTAAAAGCAAGGATTTGAAAACCGATACACCTTATAACACTTATACCCGTCACGGTTTACCGCCAACGCCGATTGCAATGCCAAGTGCTGAGTCTATCCACTTCAGCTCCCATCCTGCGGATGGAAAAGAACTTTATTTCGTTGCTAATAACCGAGGCGGTCATTATTTTTCGGACACTTACGAAGAGCATTTGAGAGCTGTTGAAAAATACTTGAAAGGGCAAAAGTTATGAAATCCCGCTTGATTACTTTGGAAGGTTCAGAAGGAGCGGGTAAAACCACGGCTCTCAATACTCTTTGTCAAACGCTGGATGAATGGAACGTGGATTATATTGTTACACGAGAGCCGGGTGGTGAAGAAAATGCGGAAAAAATTCGTGATATATTGCTTCATTCTGAGCATTTACACCCAAAAACAGAGTTATTGCTCATGTTTGCATCACGAAATGAACATATTGAAAATGTGATTAAACCGGCACTAAAACGAGGACAATGGGTGGTTTCTGACCGTTATGTGGATGCCAGCTACGCTTATCAAGGAGAGGGCAGGCAACTTGGGTTCGAAGTAGTTAAATGGTTTGATGACTTTATCGTTGGTGATGTGCAGCCTGATTTGACTTTGTTAATGGATATCGACCCTGAAATTGGGCTTAAAAGAATCAAATCACGAGGCCAAGCTGATCGTATTGAACAAGAAGGCATTGAGTTTTTTCACCGAATTGCCGAAGGATATCGCAAAAAAGCGAAGATTCATCCTCGAAGGTATGCCGTCATTGATGCTGCAAAGTCAATTCCTGAAGTTAAAACCTTAATCCAGAAAGCTCTTGATAAGCACAAAAGGCATTTGTTATGAATGAATTTCCTTGGCTTGTTGAGCGAATTGAACAATGGCAAAAATTGCTTGTTGGGAATAAAATTCCGCATGCTTTATTGGTGAGTGGTTCAAAAGGAGTTGGCAAGAAAAATTTGGTTTATCAAATGGCAAAAATGGCGTTGTGTGATAATTTGCAGGGAATCCAGGTTTGCGAATCCTGCAAATCGTGTCAGTTATTCAATGCCGGCAACCATACTGATTTGAAGATAATTTCGACCGAAGATGATGTAATCAAAGTCGCACAGATTCGCCAGTTGTCAAAAGATCTAATCTTGAGTTCGTCCCGTGGACATTATCGCTTTGCAATTATTGAAAACGCTGAGCGAATGAATTCGGCCTCAGCTAATGCTTTGTTGAAAACTTTGGAAGAACCTCCGGCAAATGTAGTTATCATTTTAACTACTGATGATACAGGTCGTTTGCTACCAACGATTAAAAGTCGTTGTCTGAAAATTAATATTGATTTGCCTCAAAGATTAATCTCAAAGCAATGGTTGTTGGATTGCACAAAATTCCATGAGCGACAAATTGAACAAGCATTGAGTTATACGAATTCGGCACCACTCGCGACAAAACAATTTCTTGAGCTTGAGTATTTGGAAAAGTGTGAACAGATGTTGGAAGAGCTTTTTGCGCTCGCTCAAGGAGCAAAAAACATCCTTGAAGTTACCAAAAACTGGCTTGAAGAAGACGCATTACAAATGTTACCTTATCTTGCAAATCATCTTATGCAGATTATAAAAACTAAAATGTTTGCTGATACAACAACAATCGACAAATTCACTCAATTCAGCAATCAACAATTATATAGTTTGGTTCAAAATCTTTTCCGATTTTTAAAATTGAATAATAAATCCCTTAAGACCGAGTTACTTATTGAAGAACTACTTATTAGTTGGAAGCAATCGTTTCCAACATAAAGGTTATTTTCTGAAAGTATTCAATCCTCACAAGTTGTGCAATAACCATAAAAGTAATATGATACGTAAGTTAATGTATTGTTTTAAACCAATGAGAGGACATTTTTGATATGGCATTTATGGGTGCCGGGATGGCAAAAAAAGGAATATTATCCTGTGATATAAAAGATGTTGCTGAACTGCATAAATTGTTCATGCCGTTTATTGAAAATGGCGGAATTTTTATAAAAACTCAAAACTCTTATAACTTAGGTGACGATGTTTTTTTATTATTGTCCTTGTTAGGAGAGGAAAAAGTTCCGGTAACCGGAAAAGTAGTGTGGATTACACCACTAGGTTCCGGTGGAATGAAACATGCAGGTATCGGAGTTCAGTTTGCAGATAATGCGGATATGGAACAAATCAGGACGAAGATTGAAACAATGCTCGCCCCTTATAAAGGAGACAACCTTCCAACCGAAACAATGTAAATATGTCACGCTTCCCGCTTTCAGTCTCGCAAAAAATCGAAAACAGTCTTCGCGAGGCGGATGTTTGTCAGTACATTATCAGTGATCGTTCTGAAGAACTCATTGAAACCCTCAGAGTGATGTCTGTTGACTCAGGTATGACTATTTATGTTTGGACTTTTGGTTCGGGGTTAAAAAATATCAAATCCGGTGAGGCTCCACTTCCGGGAACCAAAGGGTTGCTGGAAGCTTTAAAATATGCTCAGCGTAACCACTATTTCGCAGTCTATGTTTTTCCTGCTTACACAGAAGAAAATTTTAATGAAATAAAAATGACTCTGCCATCAGCCATGATGTGGCTGAAAACGGATAAGAACACTCGCCTTTTGTTTTTGGTTGATGAAGATAGCCAACTAAATTTCCTCTTTAAACATGCCGAAGAAGTCGAGCTCTCAAGTAAAGGAATGCAAAGATATAAACTGAGAGATTCAAAATGGGTTCCCGCAGATGACTGATTTACATTCATTGACCCCTTTGATTTGTCTGACTGACCGTGATTCTGTTGGAATATGTGAAGATACATTATCACAAGCAGGTTGTTTAAAGTCGCAAACGGCTGAAGACCTCAACGAAGTCAAAGATATATTGTCTACAGCAGAGATTAATTTGTTGGTCATTGAGTGTTCAGAAGTGTTTGTCAATCACCCTAAAGAGTTACACCGATTGACTCATAAGTTTAAAAATATTAGAGTGATACTGGTTATTAAACAAAATTACCCGGTTCAAGAAGCCTTTCTAAAACAGTATCAGCAGATAGCTAATGCAATAATAAATGAACCATTAGAGCAGAAGCAATTGCTAGCTTGCTTGAAGGAGTCAAGTACACCGGATAAACAGCCGAGTGTTAAACAAGAAGTAAAAAGCCCTCCAAGCCGGCAGGCAGTAAAGCTCTTAAACCCCGAACCTGAATTGCAAAGTAATGAAGTCTGGGAGTTATTGTTTACAGATTCCAATAAAGCACAAATAATTGTAAAAGCTGAAAACCAAAAAGTCACTCATGTTAATCAGGCGCTATGTGAGCTTTTACAGACAGACAAAAGCACATTGGTAGGTAAAAAGTGGTTTGAATTAGATATCAAAGAAAATCAAGCATCTTATTCCGAATATACCAGGGAGTTAACTGTCAATGAAAAAACGAGCTTTCAGACATCATTCCCTGTTAATGGAAAAATTGAGGATTACAATGTCGAATATCAAACCGGAATTTTGAATTCTGAAATTGTTTATCATGGTTATATAAATAATTGCGCCCAGAAATCAGTCTCAGATGAAATTTTTGATTTGATTGAACAAATTCAGAGCACAGATGTTTTATCGACAAAAGCGACTGTATTATTTGAAGAAATTAGGAACTTTCTAGCTGTAGATTTTCTTTTATTTTTTGAGTTTAACAACAATAAGCTCCTGAAACCGTCATTTGCCGGTGATACCAAACAGATTATTGACTTTATCAAAGCGAATAATATGGAGTTGCTTAAGCTAATGAAAAGCGCGGAAGAAGTCATTTATCCTTTACAAGCTGAAAATGAAGAAATTAGTATTCACATGCTTGACGGGTTGAAATTTAAAAGCTTTGGATTCTTCCCAATTGTTGATAGCACAGTTCCTTATGGAGCGATAGTTGTTGGAAGTAAATTAAACAAAGTTGACTGGTTGTCAACTCGCTTTGTGATCAATAATTTGGTCGGTCGCTGTAAATTTAAGCTGTTTCAGAAAAAAATCATCGAGCAAAAAGAAATGGAAGGCATGCTCGATAAGTTAACCGGTTTGCCAAATCGTAATGCAGCAACGAAGAAGTTTGCTGAACTAAACAAGCATGGAGTTGAAGACGATAAATACATATCGTTGATGATAATCAATCTTCATAAATTAAATGTTTATAACAAAAGTCTTGGTATTGATTTAACCAACCAGTTGCTTCGTAGTTTTTCACAACTCATTAGCAAAACAGTTCGCTCTGCCGGTGTGACCTATCGGCTATCTGGTGACGAATTTATGGTAGTACTCAATCCTCATGATGAAAAGAGTCGCTCTGAAGCATTGGCAAAAGCACTTATCAAATCATTTAGTCAACCGATATTAATGAGCTCGGGCGAAGAGGAGAAAGTCGATGTGAATATCGGAATCTCCATTTTCCCGGATGAAGGTCAAACCGTTTCCAGCATGATGAAAAATGCAGATTTGGCAATGTATGATGCGAAATTGTCAGGGAGAAACAATTTTGTAATCTTCAAGTTTTCAGAAACCGGAAAAGCACTTCAGAAAAAAATCCAAATGGAGGAGAACCTTAAGAAAGCGATTCGAGACAACCATATTAAAGTATTTTATCAACCTAAAATTGATGCTCTTTCTGAGGATATTATCGGGTTTGAGGCATTGGTGCGTTGGATTGATCCGACTTTAGGAATGATAAATCCCGGGCATTTCATTCCTCTGGCTGAGGAAACAGGACTCGTTAATGAAATAGGTGAGTTTATTATTCAAACAGTTTGTAAGAAACTGATTCAATGGCAGAATAGGTTTAATTTGAATTTGAATTGCTCAATAAACGTATCACCTGTACAACTTAAAGATAAAACTTTACCTAAGAAAATTGAAAAAATCATAAACTCGACAGGTATCATGCCGGGCAATATTGATTTTGAAATCACCGAAACTATTGATATCAACTCGGTACCGAATCTGGTTGAGACACTAAATGCAATAGTAAAAACTGGTTGTACTTTGTCCATTGACGATTTTGGTACAGGTCACTCCAGTTTGGATTATGTGAAGAAAATTCCTGCAACTTTTATCAAAATTGATCAAACTTTTGTTGCAAATATCGGTCTTGATCCTGAGGATGAAGCCATTTTGGATGCGACCATCGGTATCGCCAAAAGGTTAAACAGAAAATTGATTGCTGAGGGTGTTGAGACAGAGGAGCAACGAGAGTACCTGTTAGAAAGAAACTGTGAGTATTTTCAGGGCTTTTTATTCTCCAGACCATTGCCAGAAAATGAAATTGATCGAATCCTACAAGAAAAGATTGAACTAATGGGTTAATTCTTCAATTTTTTCAAAAAACAACTATAAATTTAACGAAATATTAAACTTTTTACCGAGGGCACTGTCTTAGCACACAAACATGAACGAAAAACAGGAACAAGTTGAAGATATGTCTGATAAGGCACTGGATTTAGAACTGGTTAAACAAGCTCAAAGAGGCGATATTAAAGCCTTTGAGTTGTTGGTTCAGCGTTATCAACAGAAAGTTGCAGGCGTTGTCTCGAAACTGATAAAGGATTACCATGAGATTCAGGATGTCACGCAGGATGTTTTTATTAAGGTTTATAAAGCACTACCAAAATTTCGCGGTGATTCGGCTTTTTACACTTGGATTTATCGAATTGCCATTAACACAGCAAAGAACCATTTGGTGGCTAAAGGAAGACGCATTCAAAACAGTGATATCGAGCCTACTGAAGCGGAGAATTATTCAGGTGGTTTTGAAAAACAAAACTTCGCAACTCCGGAAGCTGAATATCAACGCCAAGAGGTCGAAAAAGTCGTTCATGATTCAATCAATTCCTTACCTGATAACTTAAAGAACGCCATAATCTTCAGAGAAGTTGATGGTATGAGTTATGAGGAAATAGCTGAAAAAATGCAATGTCCGGTCGGTACCGTCCGATCCAGAATATTCAGGGCGCGAGATGCTATTGAAGCAGCACTCAAGCCTGTGTTACAAAAAGAACAACAGAGAGCAAATTATGTCAGATAAATCAAAACAACAGATTTCCAATTTAATGGATGGCGAATTAGAAATTAATGCCAGTAAATTTCTGTTAAAACGCATGGCTGCCGATGATTCATTATCGGAAACATGGAATAATTATCATTTGATTAAATCTTGTTTACAAAAAGAAAAGGATGAGCCGTTATTTTTTGATATAGCTTCAGAAGTTGGAAATATATTGAGAAGAGAACAACGCACAACTGGCCATGATACAGCTCAAGTGAAAGAAAGAAGATGGATGAAGTCATTTAAACCTGTTTTGGGAATGGGAATAGCTGCCAGCGTGGCATTTCTATCAGTGATGATGATTCAAAATCGTACGATAAATAACGGAATTAATGAGTTAGAAGTAAACGGGAACAATATCATTGTCGTTAATGATAAAAACTCAGAAGGGTTGACTGCCCCGGATACAAATATTTCGGCTAATTTAGCAGCTGCCAGTGGTGGACAAATTCTGGTTCCTCCTCCGTCTTTAAGTCGTTTTCCATCTGTTTCTGCTACGCGTTCAAACAATGTTTATGCGCATAATTTTTCACAACCGGCAGTGGTTTCATATATTTTCTACGTTGATGAAAATGAGCAAGGAAAAGATAATAATCAACAAACACCAATGACAGTCAAGGATATTAGTGAGTGATAAAACTTGCTAAAATTCTCAGTATAGATTCTGAGATTGTTACTTTAAAACTTGAAAAAAAAGCCAAATGTGCAGACTGTAAAAACGGCTGCTCAGATGGCTTTTTAAGTTTTCTCTTCAAAAAAGATTCAGACGGAATCCTGAAAGTCGGTAAACACTCAGAAAATAGCACTCTAAGTTCGCATTTGTACGACTATGAGCATTTTTTTGCTGAAAATTCTTTCAAGAATAATGACATCATCGGAATTGAATTACAGGAGTTTCAACTGCTTAAATATGCATTGATGCTTTATGGAATGCCCATATTAGCAATCGTATTTTTTCTGATTAGCGGATATACCGTCTTTTCAATTTCTGGATTGAATGGCGATATTGGCGGAGTGATTGGATTTGTTCTGGGACTGTTTTTGACTAGAGTTTTGATTCAATCTGCAAAGTTCAGAGCAACTCCCAGAGTTAAATTTTTTAAATGAACCTAAAATTATTCCCGGTTTTACTTCAAAGTTTTAAATTTTCAACAATATCCAAAGTTGCTTTTGAACGGTTTAGTGTATAAAAATGCAGTCCGGGGGCGCCTTGATTGAGCAAGTTTTCGCAAAGCCCGGTAATAAAATCGTTTCCAAATTGCTGAATGGATTTTCTATCATCTCCATAACTTTGTAATTTATACCTCAACCATCGTGGCATTTCTGCTCCGCAGAATCCGCAAAAACGGTTGATATTGCTGAAATTTGTTATTGGCATAATTCCAGGGATGATTGGAATATCAATATTCTTTTTACTGCATTCATCAACAAATGCGAAATAGGAATCGGCATTAAAAAAGAATTGTGTGATTGCTTGTGTGGCTCCGGCATCGACTTTCTTCTTAAAGAATTTGAGTTCACTTTCCATGGTTTCTGATTCAGGATGAATTTCAGGATAACAACCGACAGTGATTCTGAATTGATCGTTAAATTCACTTTTGATATATTCAATCAACTCATTTGCATGACGAAAATAACCAATAGAACCCATGCCAGATGGAACATCACCTCTGAGAGCCAAAATGTCATTGATGTTATGATCGAGATAATTTTGTAGCAGGTTCTTTATAGATTCCGGAGTTCCACCCATGCACGACAGATGTGGAATAACGATTGGATTGGGGTGTTTTTTTAATTCCAATACAGTTTCAATCGTTGCATCAATCGTCGAACCACCGGCACCAAATGTAACTGAGAAAAAATCAGGCTCGAGTTTTCGCAACTTCTCCTGAGTGTCTTGCAAAATAACTTTTTGCTCGTCAGTTCTCGCAGGAAAGAATTCAAAACTGATTTTTGCTTTTCTCATAACTTTAACACCATTCAAGTTGAAAGACACGAAGTGATATTACTCACTTCGTGTCGTGTCAATTAATAACGATAATGTTCCGGTTTATACGGTCCATCTGTTGTAACACCAATATAAGCTGCTTGTTTTTCAGTGAGTTGTGTCAGTTTCGCACCAACTCTGGCTAAATGAAGTCTGGCAACTTTTTCATCCAGTTTTTTAGGAAGAACATAAACTTGGTTCTGGTAATTTTCACCATTTGAGAATAACTCAATTTGAGCTAAAACCTGATTAGTGAATGAATTGGACATTACAAAACTGGGATGTCCGGTTGCACAACCCAGATTGATTAGGCGACCTTTCGCCAATAAGATGATTTTTTTGCCATCTTCAAAAATCACATGATCAACCTGTGGTTTGATTTGATCCCATTGACATTTTTCTTCCAAACTTGCAACGTCAATTTCGTTGTCAAAGTGTCCAATATTACAAACAATTGCCTGATCACGCATTTTTTTCATATGGTCATAAGTAATGATGTTGAAGTTTCCTGTCGCTGTTACAAAAATATCAGCTTGATCACAAACTTCGTCCAATGTCACAACTTTGAAACCTTCCATTGCTGCTTGTAAAGCACAAATTGGGTCGATTTCTGTTATAAGAACAGTTGCTCCCAAACCACGCAATGATTGAGCGCAACCTTTACCAACGTCACCGTAACCACAAACGACCGCAACTTTACCGGCAATCATAACATCTGTGGCACGTTTGATGCCGTCAACCAAAGACTCACGACATCCATATAAATTATCAAATTTAGATTTAGTCACAGAGTCATTCACATTGATTGCAGGGAATGGTAAATCACCGGCTTTTGCAATTTCGTACAAACGATGCACACCGGTTGTTGTTTCTTCAGTCACACCTTGAATATTTGCCAATGCTTTGGTGTACCATCCATTGCTCGTTGGTAAACGCTTTTTAATAGAATTGAATAAGCATTTCTCTTCTGCTGATTGTGGATTATCCAATACCGATGGATCTTTTTCTGCTTTTGCACCTAACATGAGTAGCATAGTTGCATCACCACCATCATCCAGAATCATATTCGGAGTTCCGCCATCGTGCCATTGCATTATTCGATGTGTGTATTCCCAGTATTCATCCAGGGTTTCCCCTTTGACTGCAAATACAGGAATTCCTTGATCAGCAATTGCGGCCGCTGCGTGATCTTGAGTGGAATAAATATTACAAGATGCCCAACGCACTTCTGCTCCTAAAGCAACCAATGTCTCAATCAGAATAGCGGTTTGAACCGTCATGTGTAAAGAACCGGCAATGCGGGCTCCTTTTAACGGTTGTTTGTCTTTGTATTCTTCACGAATTGACATGAGTCCGGGCATTTCCGTCTCGGCAATTCTGAATTCTTTATAACCCCATTCTGCCAGACCAATGTCGGCAACGATATAATCGGGTGCGAAGTCTTCTAATTTTTCTTTGTTAATCTGTTGTGTCATTTTTCTCTCAATTCTTTAGTTATATTTTCGCTGCTTGTCTCAGTATTTCTGCTTTATCGGTTTTTTCCCAAGTGAAATCTTCATCTTCACGCCCCATGTGTCCATAAGCTGCGGTTTTTTGGTATATCGGACGAATCAAATCCAGTTCAGTAATAATTCCGTATGGAGTTAGATTGAAATGTTCACGGATTAATTGTTCGATTGTTTCTTCCGAAATTTTATTTGTTCCAAAAGTGGTTACGCTGATAGAAGTCGGTTTAGCAACGCCAATGGCATAAGAAACCTGAACTTCACAACGATCAGCCAGACCGGCTGCAACCACATTTTTTGCGACATAACGACCGGCATAAGCTGCTGAACGATCCACTTTAGACGGATCTTTTCCTGAGAAGGCGCCACCACCGTGACGCGCCATACCACCGTAAGTATCAACAATGATTTTTCTTCCTGTCAGTCCACAATCGCCTACAGGTCCGCCGATAACGAATTTTCCGGTGGGGTTGATATGAAATAAGGTGTCTTTTGTTAACCAGTTTTCAGGCAATACCGGCTTGATAATTTCTTCCATAACCGCTTCGCGCAAGTCTTTCAACGAGATGTCTTCATCATGCTGGGTTGATAAAACAACAGCGTCAATTGAAATCGGTTTGTCATCGACATAGCGGAAAGTTAGCTGACTTTTTGCATCCGGACGCAACCATGATAATTTACCGCTTCTACGAACAAACGATTGTCTTTCGACCAAACGATGAGCATAGGTGATTGGAGCAGGCATTAATACATCGGTTTCATTGGAAGCGTAACCAAACATTAAACCTTGGTCTCCGGCTCCTTGTTCCTCAGGACTTTGTCTGTCAACGCCTTGGTTGATGTCGCCTGACTGTTTACCAATCAAAGACATCACAGCACATGTGTGTCCATCAAATCCGACATTAGAATTATCATATCCAACATCAGTTATCACTTTTCTAACGATGTCATCTAAATCCACCCAAGCTGAAGTTGTGATTTCACCGGCGATGATAGCTGTTCCTGTTTTCACTAATGTTTCACAGGCAACTCTGGCAGATTTATCTTGTGCCAAAATAGCATCTAACACAGCATCTGATATTTGGTCAGCCAGCTTATCCGGATGTCCTTCAGAAACTGATTCTGAGGTGAAAAGATAATCGGTTGTTCTATTGCTCATAATTAATATATCTCTTTGTGCGAATAAAGAGATATATTCTATCCGTAAGTTTTGGAAATTGGTAATAACTTTAGTTAAATAATCGTGTTTGATAGTGAAAAAACTCAAAAAAAGCTAAAATTCATTACTCTTATTAACAAGTGCGCAGCAGAATGAGTTTCTTAAAAGGAAGTGTTTTTCTTATATTAGTTGTTATCAATACATTGTTTTGGGTTCCAATTTTATTGGTTTTTGCTTTGATAAAATTGATTGTACCCATTCACGCTTTTCGCCGAGCAGTATCACGTTTATTGGTGTGGATTGCAGAAACATGGGTTGCATTAAACACTCATTCACATCGAATATTACATGGAAAAAAACTGGAAGTTTCAGGATTGAATGATTTACAAAAAGATGATTGGTATTTGCTGATAAGTAATCATGTTGCTGCTGCTGATATCCCTGTATTGCAAAGCGTATTTCATAAAAAAATTCCTTTTTTAAAGTTCTTCTTAAAAAAAGAATTAATCTGGATGCCATTTCTTGGTTTGGCTTGGTGGGCGCTTGATTTTCCGTTTATGAGACGTTTTACAAAAGAGTATCTGCAAAAAAATCCTCACATGAAAGGTAAAGATTTGGAAATTACTCGTAAAGCCTGCGAAAAATTTAGAGATTATCCAATCACAGTGATTAATTATGTTGAAGGAACACGTTTTACTCAAGTTAAGCATGATAAACAACAGTCACCATTTACGCATTTATTAAAACCTAAATCCGGCGGCATAGGGTTTGTGCTCGGATCAATGGGTGACAGAATCAGTTATTTAATTTTAACGAGTATCAAATATTTACCACATCCACCAAGTCCGTGGGAATACATGTGTGGTAAATTTGCAAAAGTACAAGTTTTGGTTGAAAAAATTAAAATTCCTGATAATTTAAAGAATAAGAATTACTTAACTGATTCTGCGTTTAAGCAAGATTTGCAAAGCTGGCTGAATGAATTGTGGTTTAAACAAGATAAGAAATTGTCATGAGTGAAGTTTTATTCGATATCGTTTTTAAAGGTAAATTTGCTGGTTCGATTGATCAGCAAAAAGCAGAATTACATTTTTCAAAACTTTTTAAATTACCAATTGAGAAAGCCAGATTATTCTTCGACGGGAAGCCGAGAACCTTAAAAAAATCACTGACTATGGACAAGGCCAGTAACATGAGAGAGGTGCTGAAAAAAGCCGGCTTGCGTGTCACATTAGTCAAACAAGAATCTGAACAAAGTACAACCACTGACAAGAAACAAGCCTTGACTATGTCTAATGTTGGGGTGGTGATTGTAAACAAACCATTTGTTCCTCCAAAACACTTTGATACCTCGAAATTAAAGCTCGACGAAGTGGGTGTTGAAATTGTTCATAAAGTTGAAGTACCAGAACCGGAATATGACTTACATGACTTGAGTTTGGATGAAGTTGGTGTTGAAATTATTCAAAAAAAACATATTCCTCATCCTGATATCGATGTTTCTGGTCTGACAGTTGATGAGGTTGGAGCTATTTTTTCTAAAAAAAACATTGTGAGTGAGCCTCATTTTGATTTAAGCAATTTATCGTTGGATGATGTAGGAAGTGTTTTGGTTGAGAAAAAGCAAATAGCAAAACCGGAAATAAATACGGAAAATATCACACTTCAGGATTGAAGTTGATATGCCCTTCTCAAATTTTTGTAAAAATTTATCTTAATCCAATATCAGGCAATTTATTGCTATACAAAGGCATTAATTATAAAATCTCAAACAATTTTAAATATTTTGAAACTATGAAGAAGCAATTAGGTTTAATCGTGTCAAGTATATTGTTTTCCGGACAATTGTATTCACAGGAAGCTCCTACTGAACAAGGTTTTGATGATATAGATGATATCCCCGGCTGGATATTTGATAATCGCTCTGAACCATTGGGAGAGACCGGCTGGTTTCAAGGTGTTGAAACTATCGTTTCATCACATGAAGGCGCCACGACTTCTTATATCGCTGCAAACTACCGAAATACTGATGTTGATAATGATGATGTGCCTAACACAATTTGTAATTATCTGATTATGCCGGATTTAGGTAACTTGGAATCTGTTTCTTTTTATACTCGAAGTGTTAAAGCGAGCAATAACTTTAATGTCTATCCGGATCGTTTGTATGTGATATATAGTCCAACAGGTGGTGTTGAAACGGGAAACTGCACCGATGATCTTGGTGATTTTTCTCATATACTTATGTCGGTGAATCCGGATTTAACGACTGAGCTGAAATATCCTGAAGGCTATCCTTTAACGGAATGGACTCAATTTGAAGTTGAAGTCAATGGAGCCGGGCGAGTGGCATTTTTGTATTATGTCGAAGATGCCGGATTTTATGGTACAAACTCTAACTTTATAGGAATTGATACTGTTGAATGGGTCAGAGGAGAAGATGAGCCAACTCCTAATGTTGAAAAAATAAATAAGCCGATTAAAGGAAGAAGAATATCTTCAAATACCGTGATTGAAGTATTGAACTAATTTAGAAATTATCAAAAATTTTCACTTTGATAAAAAAGCCCTTATGTTTTTCAACTAAGGGCTTTTTTGCTTGTTTAGCTATGTTTAATGATTAAGGTAGTTGTTCAAATCCGTTCTCAAAAATAAGATCAAATGGAGAACAGTCGCCAATTGCAGTAGGCAGTACAGCTAATGTAATTCTTGAGTCTGGAACATCTCCGCTATTTGCCGCTAAAATAACATCATTAAATCTCAATTCAGATAAGGTTCCAGAACATACAGTGTATGTAATTTCTACTGATTGAGTGGCATTAGGTGCTAACTCAAAACTTGATGGAGACACTGTAATTACGCCGCCATCTCTCATTTTAACATCCGCAGTAGACCATGTATAAGTTGATGAGGATCTGTTTTTTACTGTTCTTGTCCAACTACAATTACTAGAACAATTGGTATCTCTTACACTAGGGATATTTAATGTTGCAGGATCTCCACCTGCAGATGGATTCGCAGCTAAATAATTAGCAAATGTTTCATCCATAACCAATGCAGCTTTAGCTGCCTTTGTTAAATCTATCGTTCCGCTTCCAACTTGGTCAGGAGTAGCCGGAGCGCCTGTACCTGTTGTTACTACACTATCTGCTGTCATCATCATTGCTGATTTAATTTCAGAAGGACTCCAATCCGGGTGTACCTTCATGACTAACAATGCTGACCCGGAAACGTGTGGGGCTGACATAGAAGTTCCTGAAAGAAACTCAAATTGAGGAGCAGTTGTTCCATCTTTATATGCAGCAAAAATATTAGTACCGGGGCCATTAATATCCGGCTTGGTTACATCAAATGAATTATTTGGACCTTGTAAACTACTTGCATTTAGGATATTGCCTAATGAATCTATCATGGTATATGCAGCGGTTCCCGATATAAAGCCTTCAACGGTTGAAGCTACAACTGAATCAATAAAAGCAACGATTGCATCACCATCCGCCTGTCCAATCATTACAGCTGGAATATTTGTTGACTCAATTCCACCCATAACTATTGGAATATCGGCTTGATTATTATAGATAATGGCAGCAACAGCTCCTGCTGCTTCAGCATTATCTATTTTGGATGAAAAATTACATGAACCCCTGCTTATGAGAGCAATTTTGCCATTAAAAGAATTGGCAGGAAAAGCGCTACATCCTTCTTGGTTGCCTGGAGCAACATTACCTGCATATAACAAACCGGCATCAACATCACCGCTGAAATTATTAGCAACTCCCAATAAGCCATACATATCGATCAAATGTGAAGGTATCGGAGTTGGCTGAGTAATATCAACTCTGTTATTCAAAGCACGACTGTGTGAGGAATTCGCAACAGAAAGTAACCATGGTCCTCTGTGGTTTACATTTCCTACCGGATCTGGAACGCTAGTACTGGTGTTACCTGCTGAAGCAGATACAACGATACCGGCATTCATTGCATCAAGATACAATCTATCTGAATCAGTCCATGGAGATGTACCGCCACTGATTGAATAGGAAATAACATCAACTCCATCGGCAATTGCCTGATTAATACCTGCAGTAATGGCAGAGCCGGCACAGGAACTGATACATACATCGTAAGCAATGATATGAGCATGTGGAGCTACACCCGAGATGCTTGGAGCCGCTAACGGAGTTCCTGTAGTTGTCACAAAACCACCTGGAATAGAGGCCGCTGTTATTCTGTTCCCTGCTGCGGTACTTGCTGTATGAGATCCGTGACCGTTAGTGTCATCAGGGCCATCGGCAAAGTCCCAAACACCAATGAGTTTGTTGTTACAAACATTTGTTGGACTACAGTCTGAACCGGCAACCGTATTACCAGCACCTAATGGGTTTGCTGCTGCAAAATCATACATGTCTTCAGGAGCATCAGAAAAGGATGGATGATCCATGTTGATACCAGTATCCAATACACCAACTATCATTCCCTCACCCTGATTAGGAACATTACCTGGAACCGAAGTTCCATCCCATATCGTATTCGCACCGATGAATGTTGGACCAACATCTGTGTCCAATTCATAAATTTTTTCTTTGTCTACACTAGCTACACCATTTATTGAGCGGATTAAATTTGCTTCGTCAGCAGTCAAATTCATAGCCATTCCATAATTCGCATAATAATATTCAAACTTGGCATTAACTCTGCGCCCTAAGGTTGAAGAGATTACATCAACGGTTTGATTAAGTTCAGCTTTTAGGAATTGTAAATAGGCTTGTGCCGCTTCAGATTTTGTGTCCAGTTTTCTGGTACCTGTTGCACTTGGTGAAGTTGCGCTAAAGTTTTCATATCCACCATTATAATGAACCAAACTTTGGTGGTTGAGTTGAATAATGTAAGTGTTTGTTGCGGCATTGACAAGTTCAGCTTGTTGAGAATGCACTATAGTTACGAACAAACTAGTAAAAAATACAGATAATAATTTCATTTGATATCTCCTCTTTTATTGAATTGCAATAATCGCATCCATTTCTATCATTGCGTTTTTTGGTAATCCGGCAACCTCTATTGCCGCACGAGCCGGATAGGGTTCCTCAAAATACTGGGACATTATGTCATTGAGCGTTGCAAAATGCGATAAATCTTGAACGAAAATATTTAATTTTAAGGTATTTTGCAGGCTTGTTCCTGCCGCGATTGCAATTGCTTGTAAGTTTCTGAATACCTGATGAGTTTGCTTGGAAAAATCTTCTTCTCGCATCTCACCATTTTTTGGATTAATCGGTATTTGTCCTGAAACATACAAAACATTATTGTGAGTCACTGCTTGCGAATATGTTCCAATTGCTGCAGGTGCATCTTGTGTTTCGATAATTTTCTTCATGATATCTATCCAATTTCTTTTCTGGAAGCTTTTAGAACCTCCGGAAGTTGCCTTAATTTATATAAAATGTTTTTCAAGTTCATTTTGTTTGCGATACTAAGGTGAAACTCCAAACCTGAGTAATTCCCATCTCTGTCAACCTGATCAAACCTTTCTATGTTACCATGATTCTCAGCAACAATACTCGCTAATTTTGCCAATACACCTTGTTTATTGATGACATCCATTTGAATAGTTGTGCGGAATAAGACTTCTTGCTCCAAATCCCATTTCATGACAATCATGCGCTCTGGATTTTTCTCCATTTCTTCCAAATTCGGACAGTTCTTTCTATGAACGACAATTCCTTTTATTGGACTCATGTACCCGACGATTTCATCATCAGGCAGAGGTTCACAACATTGTGGATAGCTTAAAATAGATCCTTCTTTACCGGTAATTGAAAATGCCTCTTTAGGTAAATATTCTTTAGCTAAACCTCTTTGTTTATATAATGGGAGCATTTTTTTTGCAGCAATTGAAGGCAATAATTCAGCAAATGCAAAAGACTTTAACAAGTCATCCATGCTGTCTTTTTTATAATATTTGAGAGCTTTTTGAATGGTTTTGTCATCCAATTTATCAAAGGATAAGCCGTAGGTGTCTAAAGCTCGATCGAGCATTTTATGTCCCACTTGCACGGCATCCTGGTCAGTTATTTGTTTGAGTTCATGTCGAATCGCTGTTCTTGCCTTGCTTGTAGTAACAATGTTTAACCATTCTGCCTTAGGAGCGCTTGTCTCACTGGTATTGATTTTGACTGTTTGTCCGGTTTGTAATTTTTGTTTTAATGATGCCGGCTTATTATTGATTTCAGCTGAAGTGGCTGTATTTCCAACAGAGGTGTGAATTGCATAAGCAAAATCCAGCGCTGTAGATTGTAATGGCAATTGTATAATTTTTCCGCGAGGAGTGAAAACATAGATTTCATCCATGATTAAATCTTTTTTCATGTTCTCATAAAACTCCAGAGAACTTCCGGTTTCTTTTTGTAAATTGAGTAAATCACCCAACCAGTTTCGTGCCAATGTTAAACGTGATGTGCTGTCCGAGCTTTTATTCTTATACATCCAATGAGCCGCAACGCCTGATTCACAAACTTTATCCATCTCGCCGGTCCTTATTTGGACTTCAATTGCCAAACCGTAAGGGCCGGTCACTAGTGTATGGATGGACTGGTAGCCATTGGTTTTTGGCACTGCAATATAATCTTTGAAGCTGTTTTCTCGAGGGGCATAAAGTCCGTGAATAACTCCTAGTGCGATATAACAATCTTGAACAGATTTAACAATCACTCGTACACCAAACACATCATGAATTTGGTCGAATTCCAGATTTTTTTCCTGTTGTTTTTTGTAGATACTATAAAGTGTTTTTTGCCGTCCTTCGACTTCTGCATTGAGGCTGGAATGTAATAAGGACTTGGATATCTTTTTTTGAATTTTTTTGATAGCTTCCTTGCGATTGCCTGACAGCTCTTTAACTTTTAAGGAAAGTTTCTCAGCAATATTTGGTAGCAAAGCCCAGAATGCCAGCTCTTGAATTTCATTTTGTATTTTTTTTAGTCCCAATCTTTCTGCAATCGGGGCAAAGACTTCCAGAGTTTCTCGGGAAATTCTTTTCCGGCTTGATTCACTCATGGCGCTGATGGTGCGCATGTTATGCAATCTGTCCGCAAGTTTGATAATAATAACTCGTAAGTCGTCAGCCATTACAAATAGCATTTTGACAAAACTTTCGGCTTGTGCTTCTTTCAGGTTTCGAAACTTGAGTTTATCAAGTTTGGTGACCGCTTGAACCAGATAAGCGACGGTTTTGTTGAATGTTTTTACCAAATCTTCTTCTGTAACTTCAGTATCCTCAATCGTATCGTGCAGAATGGCAGCACAAAGCGTATTGATGTCGAAATTGAGCTCAGCAAGAATACTGGCAACAGTTAATGGGTGAGTGATATAAGGTTCACCGGATTTCCTGAATTGTTTACGGTGAGCTTCCGCTCCGTAATGGAAGGCTTTTTTTAGAAGTTTCTGTTCGCTTGATGAAAGATAACTCCGAGTGAGTCCAGCAAGCGAATTATAAGCTGTAACAACAGCCGGGTGATTTAAAATGGTCGTGACATCTGATGCTGTCACGACTTTTTCATTAGATTGTTAAGTGGAACCGATTCTTTCATATATTCTGAATAATTATAGAATTTGCGAATCTTGTTCCTCTGCTGCAGCATTCCATTCTTCAAGCTCTCTGGCACGTTTTTCTTCGAGCTCCAGCTCCTTGAGCTTTTCTTCAGTCATCAAGCCTTCGGCAATTTCACGCAAAGCCAAAACAGTTGGTTTGTCATTTTCTTCATCAACTAATGGCGCTTGACCGTTTGCAATCAAACGTGCGCGTTTAGCAGCCAGTTGTACCAATTCAAAACGATTATCAACATGCTCTAAACAATCTTCAACTGTAACTCTTGCCATTTTTCTATTTCCTGTTTAATAAATGCGACCGCATATTTTAGCAAAAAAAAATAAAAATAATAACTATCTCAATGATTTGAGTGTTTTTTTGTAGTTTTCTGTGAATTTATCATTCAGTTTTTGGATTTTTTGAGCATTTCTGTATATAGAAGCAATAGCATTGCTATCCACAAATACGAGAGTATCTAAACATTGCTCACCGTTTAGATTTGTTAAAAGAGGGTTGCGCGTGTCAATTTCAATCCAATTGGCCTTATCACCGACATTAAAACCATTACCGCAGAATTGCCCTGAAAGTTTGCCACCACTGACAGCATTATTCCACAAAAAAGTTCCAACATGAGACGTCTTTGAATTGCTTGAAACCACCCTTTGTCGGAGTTGTAATCTTTGTGAGTATTCCAACATTTGAAGTTCCTGAAAAGGGTTGATGACAATATGACTGTCAGAACCAATGGCCATTTTTCCGTTTTGCCTGAAATATACAGGTAATGGGAAAACACCATCACCCAAATTAGCTTCTGTCATTGGACACAAACCGGCGATAGCTCCGGATTTTGCGATGAGATTAATTTCATTGTCGTTTAAATGCGTAGCATGAATTAAACTCCAATTAGAATTGACCTCAAAATTATGAAAAAGATATTCAACCGGCCTCATGTTTGTGTGTTCAAACAACTGCTCAACTTCAGCAACTTGTTCTGATATGTGTATGTGTATTGGTTGATTATTTCCTAATTCATCAAGAACTATTTGCATGTTTTCGATGGAAACCGCTCGCAGAGAGTGAAAGCAAATACCCAACTTTTGGTTTTCATAAAGTTGTTTTTCTAGGGCTTGGTATAACTCGATATAATCCTTGTTCGAGAGATAGAATCGCTCTTGGGATTTTGTTAATGGTGTACCATCAACATGCGATTGCTGATAGAGAACAGGTAATAATGTGAGTTCGATACCTGCATCATGAGCCGCTTGAATAATTGCAAGTGACATGCTCTTTGTATCTTCAGGATTATTTAATTCACGGTGGATGTAATGAAATTCACAAACTGATGAATATCCGCACAACAGCATTTCATGATAAACATATCGTGCAATGTGATAAAGTTGTTCAGAGTTTATTTTGTTAGCATATTCGTACATCAGATTTCGCCATGACCAAAAGCTGTCGTTTTCCGATGTTTTGTATTCAGTCAGACCAGCCATTGTTCTTTGAAATACATGTGAGTGGCAATTGGGCATGGCAGGAATCGCACAATCTATTATTTCATCATTTGCATTTGGCATAGAATTGACTACTGAACTTGTGACTGTTCCGTTTTCATCCACATCAATTCTGACGTCTTTGCTCCAACCGGACGGGAATAAGGCTTCGTGAAAGAAAAAG
The DNA here is from genome assembly GCA_020442725.1 of Lysobacterales bacterium. Taxonomy (GTDB): domain Bacteria; phylum Pseudomonadota; class Gammaproteobacteria; order Xanthomonadales; family Marinicellaceae; genus NORP309. The sequence goes on along the minus strand of JAGRJO010000007.1, from coordinate 2,326 downwards.
CTTTTCATAATAATATTCGAATTAAGCCACTCTTCTAACAGAGATCAGATACTCAATAGTACTGATTCGGCTGAGAATCTGATTGAGATGTTCAAAGTTATGAACTCTTACGGTTAGCTCAATATTATTGATTCCATGAGTGGTATCGGGTTTTGCCGATAATGCATCAATATTGGCTTTCAAACTCGCCAACACTGAAGATAAATCTTTGATAAATGATTTACGATCATGAGCGGTTATTTTGATATTGACCGGAAAGCTGATGTTGGTGTCTTCTTTCCAGGAAACCGGAATAATTCGCTCAGGTTCTTCAGAAATCATTCGAGTGTAATTTTCACAATCGGCACGATGGACACTAACGCCTCGGGTACGTGTGATAAAACCTCCTATGACGTCACCCAAAACCGGATTACAACAATTGGCTTTGGTTGCCATAACATTCATTAAACCCTCAATTAAAAAAGGGCTAGAGTTGTTTTGAGAGGTCTGAACCGGTTTACTGACTTTGAAATATTCAGGTTCTTTTGGTCTGAGTTGTTCTTCTGCAAGTCGCAACAACTGATTGACTGAAATATCTCCGGTTGCCACTCTGGCATAGAGTGTATCGACTTCGTGGAGATTGTATTTTTTCAGAAACCGAGATAAATCAACCTCTTCCAGTGCGAATTTTTTTAATTCTTTGTCGAGAGTTTCTTTTCCAACAATGACATTTTGGTCGTAGTCATTGGCACGAAACCAGTGTCTCACTTTGGCTTTCGCACGGGCAGATTTCAAATATCCGGCTTGTTCACTCAACCAATCTCTGCTTGGTTTGGCAATTTTGGAGGTTAAAATTTCAATGCGATCGCCGGTTTCCAGAGTGGTAGTCAGAGGAACAATGTTGCCATTGACTTTGGCTCCGCGAGTGCGGTGACCCACTTCGGTATGCACCTGATAGGCAAAATCCACGACGGTTGAACCTGCTGACATGTCTATTACATCTCCGGCAGGGGTAAAAACATAAATTCGTTCTTCTTCGGTTTCGCTTTCAAATTGAGCCAATAAATCATCATTATCAGCATCGTCGGATGATAATAATTGTCGCATCCAGTTCACTTTATTATCAAAACTGACATCCTGTTTGGAGCCGTCTTTATAACGCCAATGAGCTGCAACTCCAAGTTCAGCATGTTCGTGCATTTGATAAGTCCGAATCTGGACTTCCATGGTTTTTCCACCTTTGCCAATTACAACAGTATGCAGAGATTGATAATTATTTCCTTTAGGCATAGCAATGTAGTCGTCAAACTCTTTGGGAATATGTTTCCAAAGTGAATGAACAATTCCTAGCACAGCATAACAGTCGGAAAGGTTGTCAACCAATACTCTAATAGCTCGAATATCAAACAAGCCATCAAATGTCAGGTTTTTCTTCTGCATTTTTTTATAAATGCTGAAAATATGTTTGGGTCTTCCGGCAATTTCAGCTTTAACGCCCATCTCATCGAGTTTGGACTCAAGTTGTTGGATAGAGTGACTAATAAACTCTTCTCTGTCACTTCGCCTTTCGGATAATAATTTAGCAATTTCTTTGTATTCTTCAGGTTTTAAATAACGAAACGCCAAATCTTCAATTTCCCACTTAACCTGCCAAATACCTAAACGGTTGGCTAAAGGAGCGTGAAGAGTTTGTGAAAGTTGAGCGAGCCTTTTTTGTTCCGCTTCGGGAAAATGGACAGCTGCTCGAAGAATAACAAGTTGGTCAGCTAATAGAATTAAAACCAAGCGGACATCTTTTATCATGGCAAAGAGTAAACGTCTGAGAGCCTCACCATTATTTCTCAGTGCCTCAGCATCATTCATCCACTCAAATTGAGTGACTTTGGTGATTTCGTCGAGAATGAAAAGAACTTTATCAGAAAAAGCGGAACGAATTTCATCGCTTAAATCTTCACCGTTTCTTACCAGATGAAACAACAAAGCCGCTGTGATGACTTCATCATCAGCCTGGAGATTGTTTAAAACCTCAATAAGAAATCTCAGATGGTTTTTTGAAATGTTGCCATTGAGATTTAAATCTGTTGATTTCTCTTTAATTAAATCAAACGCATTATTGAGATTTTCCAGTTTTTTTTCAGGAAACTTCAATTTCAGGTTTTGCCACCAGATTTGTACGTCAGTTTGATTCATTGGAAATATTATTTTGAGCTTTATCTGCTCATTGTTTTCAATTGAAAGTAGAAGTTGATTGATAAGCCGGGTTCTGTCATATCTTAATGATAGGGTAATCATTCATCTGGATCATACATCGCTGCATGTCTCAAGCAACCTACCCGAAAACTGTGCG
>JAGRJO010000079.1 GCA_020442725.1 Lysobacterales bacterium | reverse complement strand
GCACATTGAATGCACAGTGTGGTATAAGGCATAATTTTCAATCGTTTTTTATTGATCTCTGCTCCGCATTCGGCGCATTCGCCATATTCGTCTTGTTTGATTCGTTTTAATGCAAACTTGACTTGGGCTAATTCATTGGAAGTTTCTTTATAGATTCCCTCAAGAACTTCATCATTTTCAGCTTCAATAGCGGCTTCTTCCCAATCTTTACTGCGAGTACCTGTGAGCGTTTCTTTGATTTCTGCTAATCGCGCTTTTAGTTCTTTTTTGAGTTTTTTTAATTTTTTCTCAGTTTTGTTGTACATGTTTTTTCTCAAATCAATTGGAATGTCATATTAAGGCAGTTTATCAAATTTTCAATTGATTGTTGTCAAGATAGATAAATTAATAAATTTCTGCCGGGTTATTTCATCTCTTTAGAAAACTTGATAAGTGACAAGTTTTTTGAATTCAGTTTTGTATATTAGCAAATTCTAATATACATTTAAAATTTATATGGTAGATTTATTGTGGTTATTCGTGCATTAAATTTACAGAGAAATATATGAAAAATCGGTCAGTTAGAATGCAGGCAGCTCGTTCAGTTATAAAAAGAATCACTTTCATCGGGTTCGTTTTTTTCTCAGTTGTTAGTCAGGCGACTGGTTCTGATAGTCAGACCGTCACTAAAGTTGGAATTGATGAATATACAACAATCCACAAAGTTAAAGACAAGCAGCTTGTTAAGGCTGTATCATCTTCAATGACTGATCACTCAAAGTTTAAAGCATTGCAGGGTCCATTTGAAGACGGACCTGCGGTCACGAAAGCGTGTTTGGAATGTCATAATGAAGCCGGACATGCTTTTATGCAAAATAAACATTGGACGTGGAAATACACTGACCCGGACACTGGACAGCAATTAGGTAAGAGTGTTCTTGTCAATAATTTCTGTACCAATGCTCGTGGAAATGAGGGTATGTGTGCACAATGTCATGCCGGATATAACATGACAGACAGTAATTTTGATTTTTCTAACCAAAACAATATTGATTGTTTAGTTTGCCATGAATCATCCGGACAGTATTATAAAACTCCGCCGACAACAGGTAATGAAGCCTGTGAAGAGTTGTTTGAAGGTAAAAATCCAATTGATTTTGCTTTATCAGCGAAAAGTGTAGTGAATCCACAAAGAAGCAATTGTGGAACTTGTCACTTCTACGGAGGTGGCGGTGATAACGTCAAACATGGTGATTTATCATCGGCTTTGGTTCATCCCGATAAAAATCTCGATGTCCACATGGATGCCAATGGCAACAATTTCGCTTGTACTGACTGTCATGTGGGAGAAAAACACCAATGGTCAGGAAGCCGCTATCAAATGGTTCCTGTGGATGAAAGACATCCGGGTAAACCCGGTGAAGAAAATCCGACTGCCAGTTGTGCATCTTGTCATAGTGATAAACCGCATCATTCCACATCGCTTATTGGTTTGAAGCTCAATGACCACACTGAAAAAGTCGCTTGTGAGACCTGTCATATCCCTGAGTTTGCTCGTGGTGGAGTAGCAACTAAGATTGGTTGGGATTGGAGAACGGCAGGGAAAACTAAAGATGGAGTGGGATTCAAAGAGTCCAAATACACTCAAGGAAATGGCGAGCATCGTTATACCTATAAATCCATCAAAGGAGATTTCACTTACGGCGAAAATATCATTCCGGAGTATTATTGGTTTAACGGAAGATCACATTACACCACAATTGATACCAAGTTTGATCCGACAAAACCTGTTGAAATCAATAACGTTGAAGGAACACCCGGAGGTAAAGATTCAAGAATCACACCATTCAAACGTATGCAAACCATTCAGCCCTATGATAAAGGAAATAACACCTTGGTGTATATGCATCTTTGGGGTGACGATCCGGATTCGTTTTGGGGAAATTACGACTTCGCAAAAGCAATTGAACATGGAATGAGTGAGTATGATATTCCATACAGTGGTGAATATGATTTCATTGAAACCTATTCCTACTGGCCAATCAACCACATGGTTGCACCGGAAGAAAAGGCGTTAGAATGTAAAGATTGTCATTCTCAACAAAGCAGGCTTGCTGGATTGACGGCTGTTTATATTCCGGGACATACAAAATTCCAATGGCTTGATATTTTGGGTCTGTTTTTAGTCGCCGGAACATTGGGTGGAGTGCTTGTTCACGGCTTGATTCGTATGTTTACAAAATCGAAATCTAAGGAGGAAGTCTAATGTCAAATTATGCAGTAAAAATATTCAGCCGTTTTGAACGATTCTGGCATTGGTCACAAATGGTTTTGATAATGACTTTGATTTTTTCAGGTTTTAGAATTCACGGATTTTACCAAGTAATCAGTTTTGATTTGGCGGTAAAACTTCATACATTTGCTGCTCTTGCGTTGTTGGTTATCTGGATGTTTGCTGTTTTTTGGTTGTTTACAACTGGAGACTGGAAACAATATCTGCCGACTAAAAAAGGGTTGTTCCGCGTTGCGCGATATTATGCTTACGGAATTTTTAAAAATGAAGCGCATCCGTATAAAAAAACCTATCTTCGTAAACATAATCCACTACAGGCATTATCATATTTGGCATTAAAAATATTTCTATTTCCGGCGATTTGGATGAGTGGATTAATCTATCTCACTTATGGATTTTGGGGTGAGGAAGTGATGAGCTCCACATCAATGTTGATGTTTGTTGCTATCATTCACACCGCAGCCGCTTTCGCTATTGTTGCATTTGTGATTATTCATGTTTACTTGCTGACAACGGGTCATGGATTTGTGGAACATGTTAAACCTATGATTACCGGATTTGATAAAGTTGAACTAACTGATGAAGAAATCGCATTTCTGCAATCCAATGAGCCGAAGAATATACGCAAGGAATAATAATTTCACATATCTTTTATTGCAACAATTTGATAAAATCCAGCTTTTTTTAGAACGGTAAAAGACTATGGGCTTTAAATGTGGAATTGTCGGGCTTCCGAATGTCGGGAAATCAACGCTTTTTAATGCTTTGACAAAAGCAGGAATTGACGCGGCAAACTATCCTTTTTGCACCATTGAACCCAATGTCGGTGTGGTTGAAGTTCCTGACCCAAGATTGCAGAAACTGGCAGAAATTGTTAAACCGGAACGTGTTCTACCAACAGTTATGGAATTTGTTGATATTGCAGGACTGGTTGCAGGAGCATCTAAAGGCGAAGGTTTAGGAAACCAGTTTTTATCGAATATCCGTGAAACCGATGCCATTGCTCATGTGGTTCGCTGTTTTGAAGATGCCGACGTGGTTCATGTCGATGGAAAAATCAATCCGCTCAGTGATGTTGAAACCATCAATACCGAACTGGCTCTTGCTGATTTGGAATCTGCTGAACGCGGCCTGCTCAAAGCTCAAAAACAAAGCAAGTCAGGCAACAAAGATGCTATCGCCAGAGCCAAAGTTCTGGAAAAAATTGTGGCTCAACTTTCAGACGGTTTGCCAATTCGTGCATTGGAACTGGCAAAAGAAGAAAAAGCCGTTATTAAAGAATTCAGTTTTATCACAGCCAAGCCGGTCATGTTTATTGCCAATGTTGCCGAAGATGGTTTTGAAAACAATCCTTTCCTCAATCAACTGCGTGAAATGGCAGAGAAAGAGAACGCATCAGTTGTTCCTGTTTGTGCCGTTATTGAATCTGAAATTGCCGTTTTAGAAGACGAAGACAAGGAAATGTTTATGGAAGAAATGGGCTTGGAAGAAGCCGGACTCGACCGAGTGATTCGTGCCGGATATGAGCTTCTGGGACTACAAACCTACTTCACCGCCGGAGTCAAAGAAGTCCGAGCCTGGACTTATAAAAACGGCTCAACAGCACCCCAATGTGCCGGAGTGATTCACACCGATTTTGAAAAAGGCTTCATCCGTGCAGAAACCATGGCTTATGACGATTTCATTCAATACAAAGGCGAAGCCGGGTGTAAAGAAGCCGGGAAATTGAGACTGGAAGGAAAGGAATATCTCGTGAAAGAGGGTGATGTTTTGCATTTCCGCTTCAATGTCTAAATAATCAATGATATAACCTCATTAATTCGCCTGCTTTTCGTTCGGAGTTTTATGTTACTTTTCTTTACTCGTGTAAAGCAAAGTAACCAAAAATTCTTCTGGAAAGAATTTTCATGCAAACCTGTAAGGCGAATATCACGGATGATATGAGTAAAAGAAAGCACGCCCCGACATTCCGACCTACGGTTTCCTTCAGTACTCATAAAATTTGATGCTCAACAAAAACTCGCTACGCTCAAACACTTGTTTCGCTAATATCAAATTTTATTCCGTTCCTCAGCGAAATGTAAGGAGTTTAAAAAGAACACCGTCATACTGAGCGAAGTGGACGAAGTCCACGAAGTCGTAAGACCAAACGGCAAGGATAGCCGTTTTGCCACGCGAAGCGACCCGGAGGGTTCGTGGCAGGAGCGAAGAGATAATCTCAAAAATTCGTCATGCTGAATTTATTTAAGCATCAATGAAATATTTCGTGATATTAAATTAAAACTCTCTTCCATTTCCCCTCTAGAGAGGGGCAGGGGTGTGTTAGTAACATCAAAATCCATGACTTCTACTCCAGCGGAACTGAATGATTAAAAAATTAGAAAATTTTCTATAGAGTTTTTTTCAATTCTAAACTAGAATAAAACTATCCCAACCACGCTTTCCAATTTCAACTCAAAAGTCAGGTTAGGGCAAAAGAGCATATATCACGAGCTGATTCGGAATATATGCATGATTGTAATTCTTATTTAGAATGTTGTGCTTAAGTAGAGAAGATATGAGCGAAAAAAAAGCTACAGATAAAGAATCTAATAAAAAGAAAAAACCTGTATGTGGCATTATAATGCCAATATCGTCAATTGATGGTTGTTCAGCTGAACATTGGGCTGAAGTATTGACCATTATGAAAGAAGCAATTGGAGATGCAGAATTTGAACCTAATTTAGTGAGTGATGCGGATGATAGCGGAATTATTCAAAAAAGAATTATTCAAAATCTTTACAAAAATGAAATTGTAGTATGTGATGTAAGTGCAAAAAACCCGAATGTAATGTTTGAATTAGGTTTAAGATTAGCTTTTGATAAACCTACTATTATAATCAAGGATGACAAAACTGATTATTCATTTGACACTTCTGTAATCGAGCACTTAGGGTATCCAAGAGACTTAAGATTTAGTAAAATTCTAAAATTTAAAGAAACTTTAAAATCTAAAATTCAAAATACATTTAATAAAAGTAAAGAGGACAAAAACTACACTACTTTCTTAAAGCATTTTGGAGAATATAAAGTGTCTGATTTAGGTCAAAAAGAAGTTTCTTCTGATAAGTATATATTAACAGCTATAGACGAAATTAAAGATAGTATAAGAGCTATAAATAGAACTCGAATAATGGAAAATGAACTTAGGCATCCTATTCGTTTGAATATGTCTCTAAACAATAAAGCCGAAGAAATTGTGAGACAAAGAATTGAAGAATTTAAATCTAAGTATGAATTGAAAAACGACGTTGACATTATAGTAAATGGAAAAGAAGAGCAACTAATAAACTATTTAGAAGACTTTCATGATGTAAGAGATTCTTGTAAAGAGCGTAAAGTTTTGGAGGATATAGTTCATAATAGCCTTGTTCCATTCTAAAAAAACTAACCACAGCAATAGCTATAAGAAATTGCTGATTCTGGCTTAATTTTGAAAATCCTTGTGGCTTTTCAATCTGGCATGTACTTACAACCACACGACTTCGCATACCCAAACCGTTAAATCAAAACAATAATAGCCGGTTTTAATAAAACAAACACACCTCTTAAACTCCTCTCAAGTGGAAAACTTTATGAGGATTAACTAAAATCACGGAATATTGAGGAGATGCTGAAAATAAATTCAGCATGACGATGTCTTTTTTGAGATTATCTCTTCGCTCCTGCTACGAACCCTTCGGGTCGCTTCGCGTGGCAAAATGGCTATCCATGCCATTTAGTCCCGATCGGAGTCGGGAATGACACCATAACCCCTTAACTCTCACCGAAAAATTTTCGTAAATTTGGAAATAAGTTTGCAAGTGTTTGAACATTGCGTGCAATGTGAGTTTTTGCAAACGCCAAATTTTCGGAAATTTTGAGGGAAACCGCAGGTTGAGAGTTCGGGGCACCCTTTTTTGGTTACTTTGTTGGGTGGCAACAAAGTAACATTAAAGAAAGACTAGATTCCCGCCTACGCAGGAATGACGGGAGAAGAGGTAGTGATAAAAACCTTATTTCTCAACTTCCACCAATTTCTTCCTCTCAGGAAACGAGTATTTAAAAATTCGTTTTAGAACTGTTGAGTATTGTTTAAAAAAACTTCCGGTATTGTAGGGGATTTGGTGTTTTTCCAGAACTTGCTGCACTTTGGGTGCGATTTCAACATAACGATGTGCCGGGATGTCGGGAAACAGGTGATGTTCAATTTGACAACTGAGATGTCCGGTCATGATATGAAACCAGCGATGACCAGTGAGGTTGGATGAACCAAGAACTTGTCTGTAATACCATTGTCCTTTAGATTCGTTTTTGCATTCTTCTTCAGTAAAAGTTTGGATTCCATCAGTGAAATGGCCACAGAAAATGATGGTTGAGGTCCATAGGTTACGAATCAAATTGGCAACAAAATTTCCGAGTAAAACAGGAAGAAAAACCGGCCAACAAATCAGCGGATAAAAAATATAATCCTTAAAAATCTGTCTGAATGATTTAGACAGAAATCTTTTTGTCAATTGAGATTTTGGATTCAGAGAAGTTTGTTTGAGTTTGTTTTTGCATTTGGCAACTCTTTCTGTTGCTGATTGGTAAGCAATTCCCCATTCGAATATCAAACAAAGGCTAAGAAATGTAAAAAACTGCCAGAGATTTTTGAGCTTCCAGGTGAAATCATTACTCATTCTCAGTAAGCCATAGCCAAAATCACGGTCTTTGCCGATAATGTTAGTAAAGGTATGATGTTCAAAATTATGCGCTATTCTCCAGGAGTGAGCATCTCCGACTAAATCCCATTCATAATTTTGTGAGTTGATTGTTGGATCATTCATCCAGTCGTATTGCCCATGAAGAACATTATGGCCGATTTCCATATTGTCCAAAATTTTGGCTAAACTCAGTAACAAAACAGCGATAATCCAAAATATCGGATGCAACAACACGCCAAGAAAAGAGGCTCGCCCCAAAATTTCACAAAGTCTTTGGATAAGAATGATTCTTCGAATGTAATTGGCATCTTTTTGTCCAAGATCACTCATTACAGAATTTTTTATATGATTGAGTTCTGATTCTAATTGTTGGTATTGTTGTTTGTTGAGCTTCATAAATGTAAATTCAAAGTTTGAATCAATGTATCTGTTTTTAATGTTTAATAAAACTATCTATTGTTTTCGATAAGCTTCGTTTTCACTGGAAACGAGTATTTAAAAATTCGTTTAATCACTGTTGAATATTGTTTAAAAAAGCCACCGGTGTTGTAGGGGATTTGGTATTTTTCCAGAACTTTTTGCACTTTGGGTGCGATTTCGACATAACGATGCGCAGGGATGTCGGGGAATAGGTGGTGTTCAATTTGACAACTGAGATGTCCGGTGAGAATGTGAAACCAACGATGACCTGTGAGGTTGGATGAGCCAAGAACTTGTCGGTAATACCATTGTCCTTTGGATTCGTTTTTGCATTCTTCTTCACTAAATGTATGAACTCCTTCAGTGAAATGCCCACAGAAAATAATGGTTGAAGTCCATAAGTTGCGAATCAAATTGGCAACAATATTTCCGAGTAAAACCGGCAGAAAAACAGGCCAACAAATCAACGGATAAAAAATATAGTCTTTAAAAATTTGTCTGAATGCTTTGGAAAAAAACATTTTTTTTAATTCTGAATCTGTGAGTGGAGAGACACGATTCTTTTTCTTTTTACCTTTAAAAACCCGTTCTGCTGCCAGTTCATGATAGGCAATTCCCCATTCAAATATCAGACATAGATTCAGAAAAGTAAGAAACTGCCAGCGGTTTT
>JAGRJO010000078.1 GCA_020442725.1 Lysobacterales bacterium | reverse complement strand
TTCTTCGCTGAGAGATGCTGCCAGTGAGTTCACACCCACCGGGCCGCCGTCAAATTGTTCGACTAGAGCTTGCAAAAAACGTCTGTCCATTTCATCCAGCCCACTTTTATCAACTTGCAACATGGTTAATGCATTGTGGGCGATTTCTTCGGTGATAACTCCTCCACCTTTGACTTCGGCATAATCACGCACACGGCGTAACAAACGATTGGCAATTCGCGGGGTTCCTCTGGCTCTACGGGCTATTTCCACACAACCTTCGTTATCTGCATGAATCCCCAAAATATGAGCCGAACGAGAAACAATATGTGTGAGTTCCTGAACATTATAGAATTCCAGCCTTTGCACAATGCCAAAACGATCTCTCAGTGGTGAAGTCAAAAGCCCTGCTCTGGTGGTCGCTCCCACCAGTGTAAACGGTGGCAAATCCAGTTTTATCGAACGAGCAGCCGGACCCTCACCTATCATGATGTCAATTTGAAAATCTTCCATCGCCGGATAGAGAATTTCCTCGACATTAGGAGATAAGCGATGAATTTCATCAATAAACAACACATCATGCGGTTGTAAATTGGTTAATAATGCTGCTAAATCACCAGCTTTTTCAATTACCGGACCCGATGTTTGTCGTAAAGACACGCTCAATTCATTGGCGATAACATTGGCGAGAGTGGTTTTCCCTAAACCCGGAGGGCCAAAGATCAAAACATGATCAAGAGCTTCGCTGCGTCTGCGAGCCGCTTCGATGAACAGTTCCATTTGCTCTTTAACCGGTTGCTGTCCAAGATATTCTTTGAGTTTTTGAGGACGAATACTGGCTTCAATCAGGCTTTCCTGATCGCTTTCTTTTTGACCTGAAATCAATCTGTCTTCCATTAGCTCGCTCCTTTATGTTGTAAACAAAGCCTGATAATTTCTTCCGCTGACATGCCGTCTTTGGCAACATTTTTGATCAGCATATTCACTTCCTGAGGTTTAAAACCCAATGATTGCAAAGCAATTAACGCTTCGGATTGTGCGGTTGCAGGCATTGAACCTAGATTAGCAACCGATGCTGTTTGTGAACCGACTAATGAAATATCACCGCTAAAATCACCTAATTTATCACGCATTTCCACAATCAATCGTTCGGCTGTTTTTTTACCGACTCCGGGAATTTTGGTAATTGCTACAACATCCTGAGACTGAATCAATCCGGCAAACTCAGCCGTTGAAAAAGTGGATAAAATTGCCAAAGCGGATTTCGCACCAACGCCATTGACTTTGAGCAATTTCCTGAATAATTCTCTCTGCTGATAGTTGTTAAAACCATATAAAATTTGTGCGTCTTCACGCACCAGAAGATGTGTTATGATTGTGACTTCCGAGTTAATTTCAGGCAATTCAAAAAACACCCGAACCGGTGCTTCAATTTCATAACCCACACCTCCGGCATCCACAACCATTATCGGCGGGTCTTTCCTAATCAACTGCCCTTTGATTTGTCCAATCATAAATTTTCAGATTTAAAAGAAATCATTTTACATAAATCCTCAAGTAAATGGCAAAAATAATAATTATTTCGTCTCAGACTATCTAAGTTATTTTTTTTCGCTGTGATAGAATGAAACAAATTTCATCTTAAAGCCAATGGCAGAAACTCAGATTACAGTCTTGTTGAAAAAATTAGGTCAGGGGGAAAAAGACTTACTGGACGATATTTATTCGCTTTTGTATGATGAAATCAAAAAAATTGCCTACAACCAAATCAATCAACTTAATACCGGAGAAACACTCACTCCAACAGTGATTGCCAATGAGTGTTACATTAAATTAGCTCGTCAAAACGATATTAATTTATCAAACAAAAGGCATTTTCTCAATTATCTGGCAAAAAGCATGAGACTGATGCTGATTGACACCATTCGCACTAAATCCAGTGATAAAAACAAGCATATTGCCGTTGAAGATAATATCAGTATTGTGGTCGGTGATCAGGATGTGAATTTGAAATGGATTGACATTGATATTCAGCTCAATAAAGTTGAAAGGATTAACAAACAGTTTAGTGAAATTCTGGAATACAAGCTCATTTTTAATTTCACTTTTTCAGAAATCGCTGAGATTATGGAGTTATCCGAACGCCAAATCATGCGAATATGGAAACAGGCAACTGCTCTGTTAATGGCACTAGCCAGTCAAAATCCGCCAATATGAGCAACGAAACTGTTATTTGGCAGAGAGCTAGCGAAATATTTGCAACGCTTTCAGATTTGCCGGTCACTGAGGCAATGGAGCTGCTTCAAAAACAAAAAAACCTATCAAAAGATGTCAGAGAAGCTGTTTTGGTGCTTATTAATTCTGCCGAACACGCTTCCCGATTTTTTGAAGACAAAATACTCAAAGCCATTCCTTCCCAGTTTCAAAATGTCATGAAACCGGGAGACAAACTGGATGAATACGAATTATTGGAACAACTCGGTCATGGCGGAATGTCACAGGTTTTTAAAGCGAAACGCTTAAAAGGAACTCCGCAAAAGCTGGTTGCCATCAAAGTATTTGCACCAAGAAGCAATCAACAGGAGCTGCTCAGTCATTTCATCAACGAACAACAAATTCTTTCAAAATTTTCACATGCAAATATCGTCGATATGCTACACGGTGGTAAAACGGACGATAATATTGCTTATCTGGTAATGGAACTGGTAGAAAATGCCTTGCCAATTGATAAGTTTTGCAATCAGCACAACCTCTCAGACCGTGAAAAAATATCCTACATTGTGCAATGTGCTGATGCTTTGTCCTATTCCCACTCCAATCTAATTATTCATCGAGACCTAAAGCCCGATAACATCTTAATCAATCAGGACAAACAGTTAAAAATTGTTGATTTCGGCATTGCAAAGCTCATCAATAATGAAATTTCTCGAGACCAAACCACAATAATGGCGTTAACTCCGGGATTCGCTGCACCGGAACAAATCAATTCACAAGCCATCACTATTAAGACGGATGTTTTTTCTCTGGCTGTTGTTGCTTTATCAGTTTTAACAAACACACCACCTCTTCCCAAGGATCGTTTGCTAAAATCCTGTGCGGATGACCAGCTGTATTTGGATAAACTGATTAAAAACGCCGGAATCGACAAAGACTTAAAAAACATTCTTAGAAAAGCCAGTCAAGTTGATGCAGAATCGCGTTATGCCAACATGCATTTGTTTGCTCAAGACCTAAAAAACTGGCTGAATAACAAACCGGTATCTGCTACTTCACCATCAATGTTTTACAAATTATCCAAGTTTGCCCAAAGACGCAAAGCTTTGTTTGTATCTTTAACAGGCTTGGTTGCGACGATCATCATTAGTTTTGTGTTGTTGCTTTGGCAGAACAACAAAATCCGCATTGAGGCAGAAAAAGCCAAGCAAGTGAAAGAGTTTATGCTTGATACTTTTAAAAATACTGATCCGGATATCAACAAAGGACAGAAAGTTTCTGCTAACGATTTATTACTGGCAGCCGCAGAAAAAATTGAAAATAATCAACAAATGAATCCTGAGATTCGTACGGAATTGATTGAGTCCATCGGAATTGCGTTTGGTAAATTAGGACTTTATAACGAAGCCATCAAATATCTGAATCAATCCTTACAACTCAATCCGCAACAGGAAACCTCACTCAGTTATTTGGCAGAAAATTATTTTAATTCTAAAAAGTATGATGAGTTAGAAAAACATCTCAAAGAAATTTCCTGGGACAAACTCCATTCAAAAGAAGATAAATTCAGAGCTTTGCAAATTAAGGCGAGATATGAGGCACGAAACATTCGCTTTGAGGAATCCTTTAAAACCATTGAAGAACTTCAAAATTTGAATTTGAGTGATTTGAAGCATCAAGTAGCGATACAAAGATTATTGGCAGAAGTTCACTTCTATCAATCTCCAACTGATAAAAGCGTTAAAATCATTGAAAATGTTCTCAAAAATCCACAACTCGAAAAGAATCAAAGCATAGTTTTTGAATTGCGTACCGAACTAGCAGAGTATTTGGTCCAAATTGGTCAACATGATAAAGCATTGCATGAACTAAGATCTCTCGTTAGTGACCAATCAGCATTATTAGGTGAAAACCATCCATCACTTTTGGAATCTCTCAGGGTGCTTTCAGCCACATTAAAAGATATGAGTCAGTTTGATGAAGCTCAAAAAATTTCAGAACGAGCTTATCAAATCAGTAGCAACCATTTTGGTGAAAACAGCATCCAAACCGGTTATGTTCTCAATAATCTGGCAGTCATTGCGCATCAAAGAGGAGACACTCAAAAAGCTGAAGAGCTTTTAGCAAAAGCCGTCGATATTTTTGACAGAGAATTACCGGCAGAATATGCTGATGCCTTGGAACTCAAGTCCAATTATGCAGCCACTTTATATTCCAATAAAAATTATGAAGATGCTCTGAAAATCATCAAACAAATCTATCAAATTCAGAAAGACAAGTTGGGTGAAGAACACAATCAGGCACTCTACACGCGAAAACTTTGGGCTGAAACCCTAGGAAAATTAGGTGATGAACAACAAGCCATTGAAATCATTAATCAAACCAAAGTTCTGGCAATTGAAAATCTGGGTTTTGACAATCCAATGACTCAGCAAATAATTTATTCTCAGGGAATTATCTACCAAACATACAATCATTTTGACAAAGCTGAAGAGTTTTATCAACAAATCATGTCCACCGAAACAGACCCTCCAAGCCCATTGATTCGCAAAACAGCCAGAAGGTTGGCAATCGTTCAAGCTGAATTAGGCAAGAATGAGAATGCTAAGTTGAACTTTGAAAAGGCTATCGAATTAAGTGACAAAGCATTAGGAAAGTCACATCGAATCAGCATGGATTCAATAGTTTATTTTATAGATTTTCTTATACACACCAATCAAATCAATCTGGCGAGACAGAAACTCACTGACTTCAAATCCCGAATTAATGATGATGACTCCCTTCGCCAAGAACAATGGCGAAATTTTTCAAACCAACTCTCCGACAAGTAACTCCTTTACTCAAATCCATCCTCAAAAACAATATCGTTCGGAGGCTCAAGAGCCGTATCACCATTCAGTAAATCATTATTATTGGAAGTGTTTGAATCATACTCTGAAGCTGAAATCGAATAACCCAAATTAAAATCACCCGGTTGGTCAATGACAAATTGCAATGTCATTTCTTCTCTTTGAGCAAAATCCATTTGTGCTATTTGACAATTTATATCTGAACACTGATTTCCTGCGAGCCATTGCAAGGTCAGATTTGTGATATCAGGTGTCAAATTAATTTGAGTGGCTCTATTCAATCCACCATTGATTGCAGTCACTTCATAGGTAACCTCTTGTCCCGCATAGTATGGTGGTTCTGTGATTAAATCTACGCTCACATACATATCTGCTACAGGCAGTATTTGAATTACTTTTGTGTCTTGGTTATTTGATAAATCACTATCAGTCTGAGCGGGTTCCACATAAACATTGGGTTGCCAATTATAATGTTGACCATTATTAGGAATAATTGGCGCAAACATTTCCGCAGTCATTGTAATAGAATCAAATGCTGTCATTGTAGCAATCCCACAGGGAATTGACCCGCAACCACTCATGCCAATCCAGTCTGCACCAGGAACATCAACCCAGACTTTTACATTTGATGCCGGTTTATCACCCGTTTTGACCGTCACATCAAAGGAGATATACTGATAAGAGTAGTAAGGAGCTGACTGGTTGGCAAGCATTGAAATTGAAACATCGGTATCCTCTACTGCACCCTGATTTCCCTGATCATCTGTATTGTTGGACAAGTCAATATCAATTTGACTGGCACTGACTGTGGCTTCCGCATTAAAAAGCGAGCCGGTAACTTTCACACTAATATCTATGGTTCTATCACCCTGATTCAGTATCTGGTTGATATAACAGTGATTTTGATTGACTGAATCACAACCACTGAATTGAACCAAACTCGTGCCATCCAAAGTCAACTCAAAATCTATATTTGTTGCCTGATCTTGTCCGTGATTTGTCACAACAGCTTCATAAGTGATAATTTGATCAACAAAATACGGTGGTGCAGTTAATAAATTCATATCAACTGAAATATCAACTCCCGGATTGATATTTCCATTTGCTGTAAATTCATTATTTTCTCCCGGTTGATATTCATCGGGGTCGTCGTGATTGGATGACGCTGTTGAATGTGCTTCAACGGTCACATCAAAAGTGCTCTGAGTGTAGTTACCTAAAGTAGCAATGATTGGAATCTCAACTTGCTGACCGGATGCAATCTGGTTTAAAGTACATGGTAACTGTGAGCATAAAGCTGAATTCACAGATTGAATAAAAAACCTGCTTGATGAGTAGTCAACCTGTATCGCATTGGCAGCTCCGGGACCATCATTGGTAACAACAATGTTCGCATGAATCTCTTGTCCACTGACATAAGGTGGATTTTGAGTTATTTCCAACTCCACTCGAACATCTGCGATATCATTCAGTTCATAAGCTCCGGCATCACACTCTGCCCCGCGAGATTCTCCTCTTTGATCTGTAGGTAAACAATAAGCCGGATTGCCTGAGTCAATAAGTGGAGAATCCAGTGAACCAATTTTCATTGTTCGGGTAAAGCCACCATTATCGGCTAATGCTTCTAGATACAAAGTTCCATAGACGAAATCTTCAGAGCCCGGACAATCGAAATTCTTGGTAATATTATGCGTATCAACAACCAGCGGACTATTATCAAAAATGCAACTCTGATAATTTACCAAGTAGTGATCGAAAGCTGAATTACTGACAACCGCAGTTGTATCATGAAGACTCATAACAGCATCCATAGTAACGTGATTCATTGTCAGACTGGAGTTGTTATAAAGGTAAAGTTTTGCATAATTTAAATAACTTGGATAACCTCTGCCAAATGTTGAATTTGTGATTGTAGTAGTGACCGTTTTCCCTGCAATCCCTCCAATAGTGCCATTAATGAGTGAATCCGTAATATTCAACTCGCCACCTTCTGCGAATAATGTATCTCCCTCGACAGGATAAGAACCGGCATTCGAAGCATTGTTATCAGAAAACTCCGTTGCATTAAAATTTAAAATGGATTGATTAGAATAAACTGCCCCTCCTATACTTGGATATGAAATTGTACCGCCACCTGTGGGAGGAACCGCAGTGTTATAAGTGAACCGAGTAAAATTGGTCGTGAGTTGCCCGTTATTGATGTTTATAGCACCTCCTTTGGCATTTCTGACCCGGTTACTGTCCAGAATTCCATAATTGATGACAACATTAGCGTCATCAATTTCAATCGCTGCTCCACCCCCTTCAATCGCTGATCCTTTACTTCCATCATACAATTTGACTCTCTCCAGAATTAAATCAGTATTCGCTCCAGTAACCTTCATAATTGCGGTGGAATTATCTCCAGAAATATATAACAAATCCGCTAATGTTTCGGAACGAATGGTCATATCGGTTGTGATTGTCGGTAAACGGGATGAAAGGGTAATACTCCAACCATCAGGGGCAATAATCGTATCTGTTCCTGAACCAGACGAACAATTTCCCACACTTGAATCATTATTGGCGCTGCGAATCGCATCCTGCAAAGTGCAGCCATTTGGTCCCATATTGATAACTGCTGAATAAACATGGTTTGCGAAAAGCAAAAAAAACACCAACAACTTTTTCATGACAACCCCAAACTGTTTTGTTACAAATACAAATCATAAAAGAGTTTTAAAGTAAAAATCCTGAAAAAAAGTTGAAAAAAGTCTGAAAAAAAGTTGAAACAGTGTTTTAATAATTAGATATACTAAAAGCCAAGGAAAATTGAAATCAGGTATGGTTCAGGATAAAAATTCAACATTTCAACTCAAACACCTATTGATAAACTTTCAGGATTTATCAATAAGTTCTTATGGTGTCAGCATTAAAATTGACAACATGGCAGTTGAAGTTCTGAAAATCCTGATCGAAAATGCCGGACAAACAGTTCATAACGATTTTCTCATGAATAAGGTTTGGCAAGACAAACCAAGCTCTCCCGAAGTTATTCCGGCAGCCATATCCAGACTGCGGAAAATGTTCAAAAAAACA
>JAGRJO010000077.1 GCA_020442725.1 Lysobacterales bacterium | reverse complement strand
TTTTTTTTTTTTTTTTTTTTTTTATTTTTTTTTTTTTTTTTTGTCGAATTTGTCGCTGAATAATTATGGTATTGTTCAATTTAATGATAGAAAGGCAGATTTTAATTGGCTGCAAAAAAAGGGTTTTAAGGTTTTACAAAGCCTTAGTCACAATGCTTATGTGGTTGATTGGAGGAATTCTGATAAGAGTCTCTTAGACCAGAATAATAACATTCGCTGGTACGGAGCTTATCAAAGTGGGTTTAAAGTTTCTCCAGATTTATGGGATTCTCAGAGAGCCGGGCAATCAGTGTATCATTTGTCAGTACATAGTTTTAAAAGTGTTGACGAGTCCATTCTGAGAGGATTGGTAAAAAAATATCTCCCTAATGAAAAAATAGTCTCAAGCAATATTCCTTCAGGCTATAACCAAATCGTTATAGAGGTTTCCGGAAACCGTATTTCTCAGGCTCTGAACGCACTTTCTTCTTTAGAAGATATTCAATGGGTTGCTCCCTATTATCAGGAAACCTTTTTCAATACCGAAGCTGTTTCTGCGATTCAGGCGACATCAGCTTCAGGTGGAACCTCCAGTAACGATACTTACAGACCATCTCCAACACCAATCTGGGATCAGGGTCTTTGGGGAACCGGTCAGATTGTTGGTATTGCTGATTCCGGCCTTGATCGCAATGAAGACTGGTTTGTACACTTGGATAAAGGTTCGGGAGTGGTTTCTGCGATAACAGATGCCGAAGATGTGGATCCACCAACTGTTGGCACAACACATCCAAATAATAAAATATTTGCATATTGGACCATGCCCGGTGCAGCCGCCTATGACAACGGAACCTTTCATGGCACACACACTACAGGTTCAATTGCCGGTGATCGCGCCAATCAAGTTGGTAGTTTAACTGAAACTCCACCAGCAAGTGCATCGAGTCCATCAGCTCATGGTTATGACAACGACGATGGTATGGCACCCAATGCACAAATTTTATTCAATGATATTGGCAGCAATTCCGGTCTGACCGGTACCGGGTCCACTCCAATGTGGCAACAAGCCTATGCAGCCGGCGTATTTATTCACTCAAATAGTTATGGTTCTTCGAGCTTAGGTGAATATATTGGTTCGGATGCTCGTGCGGATGAAGCCTTGCGAGAACTGGATGATATGATTATTTTATTTGCGGCAGGTAATGATGATGGTCAAGTCAACTCTGTATCATCTCCAGGCAATGCTAAGAATGTGGTTTCAGTTGGTGCATTGTTACATGGCAATAGCACCTCAGTTGCTTCTTTCTCGAATAAAGGTCCTACTGATGATGGTCGTTTAAAGCCGGATATCTCAGCGACAGGCAGTAGCATTGAGTCGGCAGCCGGCGATACAAATAATGCCAATGTCATTGACGCACCATCCAGAAGAACAACCAGTGGCACCTCAATGTCAACACCAATTACTGCCGGTGGTACCGCATTATTAAGGCAATATTTTACCGATGGCTTTTATCCGACTGGTACTGCAAATGCTGGAGATGCTCATAAACCAAGCGGCACACTTATGAAAGCGATGCTGCTCAATGGCACGCGAACTGACGGCGGATTCTTTACCAATCAGATTGGCTGGGGGCGTGTTTGGTTGGAAAATACTCTCTATTTCGATGGTGATAATCGCAGATTCAGATTTTGGGAATTCACCAATGAAAATGGTCTGTCCACAGGGGAGCAATTTAATGTTGAAGTCACAGTTCAAGCAGGTGAAGAGTTCAGAGCAACTTTAGTTTGGTATGATGTTCCCGGCCCGACTGGATCAGGCGTGACACTTGTGAATAATCTGGACCTATCTGTTGATGCCGGTGGAAATACCTATCTGGCAAATAATTTTTCAGGAAATAATTCGGCAACCGGAGGTTCAGCTGATTCGATTAACTCTGTAGAGCAAATTCGTTTTTCTGCACCGGCAACAGGAACATACACAATCAATGTTGATGCTACGAATATTCCGGGCGATGGAACTTTTGGATCAGACAAACAGGGATTTGCTTTGGTTGTTTCCGGAGACTTGGCATCCGGCGGTGCTGTTCCTGCGAACCCAACCGACCCAACCAACCTGATGGTAACTTCAAATACACCTTCGGGAATTTCACTCGCTTGGTCAGATGTTTCTGCCGATTATAGCTATTATGAAATTTATCGTACGGAAGGGAGTTGCACAACAGCTGATTTGACAGCAATGAGATTTGTAGGTATCAGAGGAACAAATAATTTTACCGATGATACGACTGTTGGTGGTTATCAATACGCTTATAAAGTCAGAGCCTATTCGGATGATTTAGTGAGTTCCTACACCAATTGTGTTGATGCTACATCAACTCAAATTTGCTCACTGCAACCTTCGTTTGAATCTTCAAGTGTTTTAGTAGGATCAAATAGTGGAGCCAACTGCCATGTGAGTCTGACATGGAATGCCGCAACCTCAAATTGTCCGGCAGCTAATGATGTGAAATACAATATCTATCGTAATACATCGCATAACTTCACACCCGCACCGGGTAATTTACTGACGACAACCGCTGCTAATGCCACAGGTTTTATTGACAATGTTAATGTGACACCTAACCAAGTCTACTATTATATTGTCAAAGCAGAAGACACAACTGCTGATGGTAGTGGTCCAAACGGAGGAAATGAAACCGGCGAAGTGTTTGAAGTGGTTGCAACGGCACTTGGGTTGCCGGGTACAGAAGGAAGTTTCACCGATGATGTGGATAATCTTGCGGTTATGAGATTAGGTTCCGTTTGGTCGGTCAGTAATGAGCAATCCTCCAATGGTTTGCTGAGTTATCGGAGTGCTGCTGAAGGTAGTAACACTTATACACCAAACACCTGCGGCAGAATGCACTCTCAGGAGTTTACAATTCCTGCAAGTCCTTCATCAACTCCTAATCTAACCTATCAAGCAAGATACAATATCGAAGCCGATTGGGACGGAGTGGTTGTTGAAATTTCAACTGATGGCGGTAGTAACTGGACGGATTTACCACCAAATGGCGGTTATCCGAATGATTTTTCAAGCACAGGTTCTCCACCGATCAACGCTTGCGGGTACATTGCATCACAAGGTGCGTTCAATGGATCATCTGCCGGTTTTCAAAGTGTGACACATGATTTATCCGCTTATAATGGACAAACGGTTCAAGTCAGATGGAGCCTGTCAACTGACCCGGGTTCAGAGGAAGAGGGTTTTTATCTCGATGAACTTCAATATAATAATATCTCTGTTCCTCAATCTTGTAATACTGTTGGGGATTTGATTTTTATGAACGGATTTGAATAAATTTTTCACACAAGGTGGCAACTCTGTTGGAGTTGTCACCTTCCCTTTATTTCGCAAAGACCCTTAAAATATAACAGGATTTTATTGAGTTCCTGAGTTTCAATGTTAAAATCGCTCCATTCCAAGGGGTGGCTTATATCGTTTTTTAAGCCTGAGATAAGACCCTTAGAACCTGATCCGGTTTGTACCGGCGTAGGAATGGAACAAATAATACTATTCAAATCGTCTGTCACCGGATTTTTATTTTTGATTTATAGAATGAAAAAGGTAAAAATCCATGAAAAATATTATTTCTATCGCTTTATTGTTATGTGGCTTTTCAGTTATCGCTGATGATGCCAAAGAACAACTCGACACAGCTACAGTCACCGCAGATTTAAGAGGTGAAAAACTTCAAAAAGAAACTTCAACAAGTATCGCTATCCTGAATTCTGAAAGTATAGAAAATGCCGGAACTCAGCATTTTGAAGATATCATGTCACAAGTACCAAATCTTAATTGGTCTTCAGCAACCAATCGTCCCCGATATTTTCAGATTCGGGGAATTGGCGAACGCTCCCAATACGAAGGAGCTCCTAATCCGTCAGTTGGGTTTATTGTTGATGATATTGATTTTTCAGCATTGGGAGGAGTTGCGACTTTGTTTGATGTGGAACAAGTTGAAGTTCTTAGAGGTCCGCAAGGAACCCGATATGGAGCCAATGGGTTGGCAGGTTTAATTTATGTGAAAACCTTTGAACCTGATTTTGATTTTTCACACAAACTTCAAACACTGATTGGTGATGACGGAGACCGAGCATTAGGATTTCGCTCAACAGGTGGGTTGAGTGACAATGCGGCATATCGTTTTTCGTTGCACCAATATAATGCTAACGGATTTCGCACCAACGACTACCTGAATCGTGATGATACCAATCAAAGAGATGAGTTTGTCGGCAGAGGTAAGCTGTTATGGAACGCTAACGATAATCTGCAATTGAATTTCAATTTGCTCAAAGCCAAAATCGACAATGGTTTCGACAGCTTTGCCCCTGAAAATGGTTTTATCGTTCATAGTGACCTACCCGGAAAAGACTTTCAGAATTCTACAGGCTTAGCAATGAAAGCTAAATATCAATCAGATAACTTTGACTTTATAAGCATCAGTAGTTACATGAAAGCCGATATTGACTACTCCTATGATGGGGATTGGGGAAATAACGATTATTGGGGTGAATACGCTCCCTATGATTTTACCTCACAAAATTTACGTCAAAGAAAACATACATCTCAGGAGTTTCGCTTTTTATCTAATGAAAGCAGTCGAATTTTTAATGACTCAACTGACTGGCTTTTAGGATTTTATTTTCTGAATATGGATGAGGACAATCAAATCATCGAATTATACAATGGTGAAACTTATCGGAGTTTGAACAGCAAATTCAGCTCTGATTCTTATGCTCTTTTTGTACAAACTGACACTGAAATATCTTTCGATAACACTCTCACAGCTGGTTTTCGCGTTGAAAAACGCAATGCTGAATATGATGACGATAATGGCATTGATGTTTCACCAAGTGATTCTATGTGGGGCGGACAGATTTCTCTCAACCATGAAGTTTCAGAATCACTGAACTCTTATGCGACAGTATCCAGAGGTTATAAAGCCGGCGGCTTTAATTTGTCACTTTCTGTTCCAGATGAACTTCGCGAATACCAACCCGAGTATTTATGGAATCTCGAAGCTGGTCTGAAAGGATTTGTGATGGATTATCAATTGCAATGGAATCTTTCGGCATTTTATTCCAAACGCAAAGACATGCAAATCAGCACTTCGCGACAAACTGATCCGAATGATCCTTTGACTTTCGTCTATTTCACTGGTAACGCTGCCAGTGGCAGTAATTATGGAATTGAGACAGACTTTGCTTTTCAGGCAACTGACAATTTAAATATTTATGGTTCTTTAGGATTATTAAAGGCGGAATTCGATGATTTTGTCACCAGCGAAGGTAATTTCAATGGTCGGCAACAAGCCCATGCACCGTCTTATAGTTTTTCTTTAGGTGCGGAATATCAGCACTTAAATGGTTTTTTTGCCAGAATAGATGTTTCCGGTAAAGACAGTTTTTATTTTTCAGATTCTCATGACCAGCAATCAGAAGCTTTCACTACAACCAACCTAAGAGTTGGTTATCAATCTAATAGCTGGGTGCTAACATTGTGGGGCAACAATGTTTTTGATAAACGCTACGCAACTCGTGGATTTTATTTCGGACTTGAACCGCCGAACTATGAAGATAAACTCTATACACAATTGGGCTCGCCGAGACATTTGGGCGTGAGTTTTGATTATGAGTTCTAAACAATTAAAACTTGTTTTTTGATACTTAGTGCCATTTAAAAATCAGATGAAAGTCTCAAAATGTAAATATTTGTTAAAAACTTTATTGTAAATGAGAATCATTTGTGTTATCTATTATAAGACTGCTTTCCTATGAATTATATTGAAATGAGAAGTACAGACAAAACTCTTATTGAACAGTTGAAGATGAGCGAGTTCCATATAGAAAATCGTAAGGAACTTTTTATGATTACTGAAGAAGATGCTTATTTGCTGAGAAAAGCAAAGCCATTTATTGAAAGTAAGCTCAATTTTTTGGTTGATCAGTTCTATGAGATACAAACATCTATTCCGGATATCTCACTATTAATAGGTGACTTGGATACTTTAAATCGTTTGAAAGAAGCTCAAAAGTCATACATCATAGACTTGTTTTCGGGATATTATGATGTTGAATATGTAAACAACAGGCTCAGAATTGGTATTGTGCACAAGAGAATAGGCGTTGAACCAAAGCTCTATCTCGCAGCTAATCTACTACTTAAGCAACTGATAACTCAATTGATTAACCAATCAATTCCGGCTGAGATGGGTCATGAGAAAATCCTGGATGCCGTTGAGAAATTAATGCTGTTTGATATCTCACTGGTTTTTGATACTTATATCAGGAGTTTGGTTTCAGAAATTGAGATTTCCAGAAAACGTTCTGAACAATATGCAAGCTCATTGGAAGAAAAGGTTCGTGAAAGAACTAAACAACTTGAAGAACTATCAAAAACAGATGCTCTGACTGGTTTGTTAAACAGAAGGCAAATGGACGAAATTCTAACAAGAGAACTAAGAGCAGCACAACGCCGGAATGAAACTATTGTTCTTGCATACATAGATGTAAATAATTTCAAAAAAATTAATGACACAAAAGGACATCAATATGGAGATCAGGTTTTGTGTGATATAGCAATGGCTTTAAAAGAAACATGCAAACCAGATGACCTCTGTTTCCGTCACGGAGGAGATGAATTTTGTATTTTTCTTGCGAATACAGAGCTGGAGGCTGTTAAGAATTTCTGGGAAAAACGCCTTCTGCAAAACCTTGATAAAAATGACCATAGTTTTACCATAAGTATCGGTTATGCTCAGACCGATCCGGAAAAGTTTGCAACACTAGAAAAATTATTGCAACATGCCGATGAAAAAATGTATGAAATAAAGAAACGTTTCAGAGCCAATAAGAAAAATTGATTTTTTAAATTTGTGGAAACGGTTCTTTATAGTCTCAAAGAGGCATTTTTAACACAATCAATAGCAGAAATTGTTGCGGTCATAACCGCAATTCTCTATTTAATCCTAGCTGCAAAAGAAAATATTTGGTGTTGGTTTTTTGGTTTTGTCAGTACAGCCATTTATGTTTATCTCTTTTATGATGTGGCTTTGCTTTCGGAGTCAGTTCTTAATATTTATTACATGGCAATGGCTGTTTATGGTTGGTATCAATGGCAAAACATCAATCAACATCAATCCGTAAAAATACATAAATGGAAAGTTAAACGACACTTAGCGATAGTCTCGGTTACTTTGCTTTTGGTTTACCCAGTTGGCTCTTTGATGAAAATTTTAGGAGCGTCTTTTCCTTATCTGGATGCTTTGGTCGCACTTTTGGCAGTCGTCGCAACCTTTATGACAGCACGTAAAATTTTTGAAAACTGGTATTACTGGTTGTTAGTGGATAGCGTTTCCATTTATTTATTCTGGTCAAAACAAATGTATCTCACCGCATTACTTTTCGTGATTTATATTGTTTTGATATTTTTTGGTATTGTGAGTTGGAAAAAACTGTGGATAAAACAACAGCAATAAATATAAGCCAATTGATAGAAAAAATTGATGAAATTCAGCATGCCGGATTTGTCAGTTATGAGCCAATTCAATTTGGAACAATCAATCAAAACTATATCATTCATTGTTTAAGCAAAAAATTCTTTCTGAGAATTAATACTCCCGATGTTGCAGGCATCCAGCGTGAAAACGAACTAAAAATTCTCGAAAAAATTAAAAACCTCGATATTTCACCCAACATTATTTCGTCAAACACAGATTATTTACTTTCAGAATACGAACCTCAAGATTGCTGGAGTGCTGAAGATTGCCAAAGAAATCACAAAATTCTAATCAAAACAATCAGTCAATATCACGAAATCGAATTAGATGATAATTTCCCTGATTTTAAGCAAAGATTGACTCAGTATTACGACAAATCGAAGCATTTGTTGACATCTTCATTTATGTATCAATATAGAAATACAGTCAATAAACTCAATGATTTGAGCTTCTTTGATGCGATCAATCTAATCCATTATGATTTAAATCGCTATAACCTGCTTGGCAAGAAACCTTTGAAAATCATTGATTGGGAATTTGCAGGAAGAGGACATCCTATTTTCGATATTGCCATGTTTATGAATTACAACAATTTGCCGATAAATCAATCATCAGTATTGCTTCAATACTGCAAGGAGTTTCAAAACGGTGAAAAGATATTGAATTTATCAATACAACTCGCTTGGCAAATGAACTTTATGTGGGAAAAAATTCAAGAGTTGTGATAGCATGATTTGCATTAAACATTTTGAATAATTCCAGAATGAATT
>JAGRJO010000076.1 GCA_020442725.1 Lysobacterales bacterium | reverse complement strand
GGTATTGTAAAATTACTTGATTTTGGAATTGCCAAATTATTTGATCCAGAGGATGAAATCAGAGCGAATCAAACCGCCACTCAAATCATGACCCGGAATTATGCAAGCCCGGAGCAAATTCAAGGCAAGCCCGTCAGTACACACAGTGATATGTTTTCACTTGCAGTGATTGCTTACGAGCTCATCACCGGATTTCATCCTTATCAACATGAAACACAACTGGAAAGGGAGCAAAAACTGGTTTCAGGAAAAGTCATGCGTGTAACTGAACGGACGGATTCCTCTAAAGCTGTTTTTCCGGAGTTATCAAAGATACAAACCGCAAAAATAAAAGGTGATTTGGAAAATATCTTGCTCAAAGCCTTATCAATTGAACCGGAAAAACGCTACACATCGGTTCAGGCTTTTGCTGATGATTTAAATAATTACTTGCAAAACAAACCTGTTTCAGCTCGAAAGCCAAGCCCAATTTATACATTCAGAAAACTGGTTCAAAGAAATAAAGCAACAGCCTTTTTAACAATAATCACACTTGGAGCATTAGTTTTTTCAACAATCTACTCGATAAATAAAGCCAATATAGCTGCGTTTCAAAAAAACATCGCCGAACTGGAGTCAGAGAAAGCCAATCATGTGTCCAATTTCCTTAAAAACCTCTTCAAAAAAGCCAAACCAATGAGCAACAGCACCCAATTAACAGCTCAGGATTTGTTATTTCAGGGTTTAAATGACATCGAAAATGAGGAATTTACTGATTCAGAAGCTAAACAGGAATTATTGATACTTATCCACAAAAGCCTTATATCATTAGGAAAATTGCAAGAATCCGGCGATCTTATTGAAAAACACCTGAAAAATTGTATTCTCGAAGTTGGAGAGCAGAGCAAATCATGCATCCAATTATTACTGATAAAATCAGACATCTTTCATAAACAACATCAATGGCAAAAATCATTAGACGTTACTAAAAAAGCTGAAGCCTTGGCTTTAAAAAGAAACCCGATAGACTCTGAAGAAATTGCTGAAATTTATGCCGATATGAATGCAAATTTAATTAATCTTGACCGAAAGAAGGAAGCCAGAGATTATATTTATAAGACCATTGAAATTGCAAAAAACACCAATCCACCCAATGATAAACTAACAATTCAAACAACTCACAATCTAGCTTTAAGTTATATCTTTGAGAAAGATTATGAAACTGCAAAAAAATTAATTGATTCGATTCCTCAATACCTTGATAAATTGCCGAAAAAAGATATCCCTTTATGGTTAGGTTCACATTATGGACTGAAAGCATTTTTCTTTTCAAAGATTGGTGAATCCCGTCAGAGTTTTGAATACAGACTCAAAAGAGTTGAATTAATGGAATCGAGTTATGAGCTACTGCCGATTAAACATGGCAGATATCTCAAATCTGCTGCCGATATGGCTCAAAGAGCCGGGGAAAGCATAATGGCAGACGAGCTTTACAACAAATCATATCAGTTTTATGTAAATAGAGTATCGAATAGCCGTTATTATCAGTATGAAATTTTAACCTACCAAACACTGTTGAATTTATTATTAAATAACAATACAAGAGCACAAGAGCTTTTCAAAATAATAGAACAAGCAAATCTAAATGATCCGGAATTAGATGGTTATGAACAAATTACTTATTATCATATTGCAAAGTTATTCATTGACCTGAGTCGCAACAAACCTATTGAACAATTACAATCACAATTTGAAATGCTTTATCAGGAACTGGAACCCAAGTTCGAACAATCTCCCACATACCAACTTTATATGGCTTTGATTGAAAGTAAAATTAAATTGCTGAATGGTGACAATACTTCAGCAAAGAATATTTTAGATACCATCAATCCCTTATTTATGAACTTTCCCAATGATAAATTAACCATTCGAAAAGCAATCAGAATCTTATCTGATTCGATTACAGAGGGACAATTAAACTAAATTTCTGAATATTCCTTTAACTGTGACTGCACAAAAGCTCTGGCAATTCTCAACTCCCTCTTGATAGTGCTTTCTGAGGTGGAAAAACTTTCTGCCAGTTCAGGTAAAGTCAATCCTCCATAAAACTTCATCATCAGCATCTGTTCCAATCGAGAGTCTAACTCTGCTAGTTTTAGCATTGCATTATCAATATCCAGAACATGGTTAAACTCCATTGGTACCGAAGCGTCTTCATCATAAAGACTGGTTAGAGTGACTTTCTTGAGATCACCACCATGAATTTCACTGCTTTTTTTCCGTGCATAATCAATGACAAGTGAACGCATGATTTTCGACATGAGTGCGTAAAAATGACCTCTGGAGGAAAAGAAATCTTTTTTACTTTGATAAAACTTTAAAACAGACTCATTCACCAATGCACATGTATCCAATGTTTGGTGTCTTTTATTCCTATTCAGATTTGAGCGAGCAATTTTTACTAATTCAGCATAGACTTCGGGAGAAATTTCCAGATTTTCCTTTCCGTTTAATTGTTGAGTGAAATTGTCTTGCATAGCAATCTTTAAAAGTAGCCAATAAATTCTAATTCAGTAAAATCAGCTTGTCTATCTACAATTGCTAATTAATACCAACATCTCAGAACATACCGGAAAAATATTGTGATGCAATTATCAACTATTACAATTCACTGTTAATTTTTCAGTCATGTTTATATGCTAGAATAGCACTTTATGAATAATCAAATCACTCAAATTCTTGCCAGCAAGGTTAACAGCAAAGACACCTTGGATCGTGTTTTTCATTTGATGTACCCTGAAATAAAAAAGTTGGCAAATTCACAATTGGCCCGTTTAAATAGGGGACAAACTATCACACCCACAGTTTTGGTGAATGAGTGTTACATGAAGCTGGCAAAACCGGGAGAAATGTCTTTTGAAAACCGTAAACACTTCATTTGTACCGTTGCCAGATGTATGCGCCAGTTTTTGGTTGATAATGTGCGCAAAAATGTTCGTTTAAAAAGAGCCGGTGAAATCAGCCAAGAACCAATAACGCAAGTAATGGGTGATAGCGATATCAATTTTAGACTTTTAGAAATTGACGAAATTATTTCTAAACTTCATTTGATTGATGAAGAAATGGCAGAACTTGCTGAATTGAGATTTTTTTCCGGTCACAGCTTGCAAGAAATTGCTGATATTAACGAAGTTTCCAAAAGGACTATAATCAGAAAATGGAACATGACCAAGTCTTTTATCATCACACTTTCCAATGATTTGAAAAAAGATGAACAGTAGCGATTCTTTGCAACACTGGAAGAAAGCCAGAGAACTTTTTGAACAATACATAGACCTCCCAAAAGATGAAGCTGTTTTACAGATAACAAATGACACTTCGATAGAGGACATTGTCAAGCCGATATTAATCAACTTGGTTCAATCACAAAGCGATGAAGATACCTTAATAAACGAACCTGATTTGGTTTTTTTTCAGGTCGCTGGAGAAGGATCAGAGGATTTAAGCGGAAAAAATATTGAGGAATATCACCTTATAAACCGAATCGGGCAAGGTGGAATGTCAAATGTTTACAAGGCGAAACGACGCAATAGTGATATTCAAAAGTATGTGGCGTTAAAGCTTCTGACCATTGTTGAGGGCGATATTTCTGATTCTCTGAGAGGTATGTTTGAAAGAGAACAAATCACTCTTTCCAAGCTCAATCATCCAAATATAATATCTTTTCACCACGGCGGGATTAGTAAAAATGGTATCCCTTTTTTGGTCATGGACTATATTGAAAATGCCCAAACTATCAGCCAATATGTTTCTGATAAAAAGCTATCAGAAAAGCATATTCTAAGGCTTATTATCAAAGTGGCTCAGGCGGTTGATTATGCCCATCAGAACTTAATCACTCATAAAGATATTAAACCCAATAATATTTTAATAGATTCAATGGGAAATCCCAAAGTGGTCGATTTTGGTATTGCATCCTTCGAACAACTGGATGATTCGGAAGACTCAGCATATACAAATAAAATTTTTACTCCCGACTATGCTTCACCGGAACAAATCAATCATGAAAATATAACGTCTAATACCGATGTTTTTTCATTGGCAATAACATTACTTGAGCTATTATCCGGAAATCAGAAACTATCAAACTCCGATTGTATTGACCAACAACAAAAATTCGACTCAAATATTTTTGAGAGAAAAACAACGCAAACATTGAAAAAACTGGGACTTAAAAAAGATCTCAGTTTGATTTTACAAAAAGCACTAAAGGTTGATAGTCGTAAAAGATATTCATCAATGGCGATGTTTGCTAATGATTTGAATGCTTATCTGGAATTACGCCCTGTATCTGTTCGCAAACAAAGTAGTTTCTATATTTTGACTAAGTCAATTGCTAGAAATCCGCTTTTAAGTTTTGTAGCTACAACTTTAATCTTTTCATTAATCATCGGTATCAAAGTCATTGTTGAGGAAAAAAATAAAGCTCAACAAGAGGCACTCAAGGCCAATCAAGTGACTAATTTTTTGATTGACTCTATTCAAATGAACGACCCGGACATCACTAAAGGTAAAGAAATTTCTGTAAAAGAACTTTTAATGAATGCCAAAGTTAAAATTCAGGAAACTTCGTTTAATGATTCTGAGTTGAGCTCGGCTCTTGAACAAACCATTGGCTCTGCTTTATCAAAAATCGGACAATATAGTGAAGCCGAAAAATTATTAAGCAACTCTATAACTAGTGACTCGAGCAATTTTTCTGCACGATTAGAGTTGATTCGACTTTACCTGGAGCAACATGAATATCAGAAAGCCGAATCCGAATTGCTGTTTTTAAAAGCAAAAATCTCGAATCTGCAAGTCAGTGAAAAGATTCTATTCGCTCAACTGGACTCCTTATTATCTTACAAACAAGGAAATTTTGAAGAAGCAATTACAAAGCTGAATACTGTTATTGACAATAACTCCGCGACTCTCAAAGATAAAATCTCCAGCCGACTGATTCTTGCAGAAATTTATGATGAATCCGGAAAAACAATCAAAGCTGTTGAAATCCTGAAAAAAGCTCTTGAAGAAAGCAATGATGCAAACACAGAAGTTTCTACAACTAGCACTAACATTTTATACAAACTGGCAGCTGCTTATGGGAATATGAGCCCCTTGCCGGAAAAAGAGTTGCATCGTATTCACAATAAAACGATAGAAATTCAAAAACAGATTTATGGCGAAAACCATCCACTAGTTGCAAAAACCTACCTCAATTATGGTTTCTTTCTTCGCGTTTCCGGACAGATTGAACAAGCTCGAGAGTATGCTGAAAAGGCTCGAAAAATTGCTGTTTCCAATTTTGGTGAACAACACATGCTGACTGC
This sequence comes from Lysobacterales bacterium, assembly GCA_020442725.1. Taxonomy (GTDB): domain Bacteria; phylum Pseudomonadota; class Gammaproteobacteria; order Xanthomonadales; family Marinicellaceae; genus NORP309. The sequence continues at coordinate 2,960 of JAGRJO010000076.1, read as the reverse complement.
ACACATTGATTTACTGATGTCACAGTTGAGTTTTTTAAATGATGAAATGGAACAAGCGATTGAGGAATTGGAAAATGTGGTTAAAAACTATGAACTCCATTATGGAGTTGATCATTTTGAAACCAATCAGGTAAAAACCACACTTGCGGGTTATTACATGAAAGCCAATCAGGGAAACAAAGCTCTGCAAATGCTATTACCATTGTATGAATTGCAAAAACAACAATTTGGTGAGGATAATAAAGCAACAATCTATGCTCGAATGAATATTCTCAAAGCCTATAATCTGACAAGAGACTATTCCAAAGCTGTTCAGGAAGGTGAGGAGTTATTAGTTTTAAGCCAAAATAGCTTGGGTGATGAACACATACTTACAATCGGCGTAAAATTAACTTTGGCAGAAAGTTATTTATTCAACAGTCAAAAAAAGGAAGCGATTGTAATGTGTAATCATCTTCTGGAAATTGAATTAATTCAGAACAATAGTCGTTATAAGGAAAAAGTGCTGAGCCTGCAACAACAGGCTCAGGAAGAATAATTATCTGCGTGTTAAGTGAAAAACAGCTCTTAACATTCTGCGAATGGGGTCCGGTAAGTCTGCCACATCGAATGATTCATCATTGACATTGACAGTTCCGGAGATTTGCGGTTCTTCACCTTCTTGGACAATCACCTGCAAACCTTCAAAACTCAAATTCACTGAGTTATCAGGATTCGAGAAAACCAAATTACCATCTGATGATGTTGTTAAACCTTCTTCACCTCTTTCAATCACTTTTGAAAGAGTTCCTGAGATAGTAACATCGCCATTATCAGGCATTGGATGGAAACTTGAAAACTCTGTCAACTCTGTTCCTGTGAATTCCATATCTTCTCTGCGTCCGCTGTTAGTGACCGTATATGACCCCTGAAAGTCATCGACAATCGTCGTCATACGAGTGATATCGAATCCCGCTTGGGAGGTTCCGAAAAATGTAAAAACTGCAAAAAGTGCAACGATGAATTTGTAATAGATTTTTTTCATTATTATCTCCAAATATTGATTAAGCAAGAAACCATGGTTTCCTAACCTAACGCAAAGGTGTTAAATCGGTTTACAATTTGTTGAAGTTTTAGCCGAAGATTTGTTTGATAATCCAGGCAGGTCCAACTAGTAAAAACTGTAAATCTTTGAAAAAAGAGGGTTTTTTACCTTCAATCTGATGTCCGATAAATTGGAAAATCCATGCAACAACAAAGAGTATCAAAGCTATTTCCAGAAGTGGTAAGCCTCGTTTTTCCACAAATGCAGTCAGCAACAGACATAAAATGGTGAAGACAATCATTTGAATGGCAACTTTCAAATCTTTGGCAAGATAATAAAAACTCAGTAATACCGAGGTCACTAAAGCGAGATTTTCAACATATGGAATTTTAACCAACCATAACATGGCGACAATCGTCCAAAAAATAACCGGAACACAAATAAAGTGAATGATTTTGTTGGTTTTATTTTGATGGCTGGATGCGTATTCTTGCAGAAGTTGTTGCATGGTTTGACTGCTACTCATATAAATTCTCTCCCGGTAATCAGCTGAAAAGCCTCGCGATATTTATTTGCCGTTGCATCGATAATATCAGCAGGAACATGCGGACCCGGAGGTGTTTTATCCCAATCCAAGGTTTCCAGATAGTCCCTGATAAACTGTTTATCATAACTTTCAGGACTAGTTCCGACTTTGTAATTTTCCAGATTCCAGAAACGCGATGAATCCGGGGTCAATATCTCATCCATCAATACCAAGTTATCATTTTCATCCAAACCAAACTCAAATTTGGTGTCAGCAATAATTATACCCTTCGATAAAGCATGTGCTGATGCCATCTGATACAATTTGATGGAAACATCTCTGACCTGTTTCGCTAAATTCTCGCCAACAAGATCAATCATTTTCTGAAACGAAATGTTCTCATCGTGATCACCGACGGCTGCTTTTGAAGAAGGTGTAAAAATCGGTTCCGGCAATTCTTCAGCTTGCTTGAGGTTTTCAGGTAGCTGAATGCCACAAATCTCACCGGTCTTTTGATAATCATTCCAACCCGAACCAATGATATATCCTCTGACAATTGCCTCAACAGGCAAGGCTTTGAGTTTTTTCACCACAACCGAGCGAGCCTGCAAATCATTATCAGCGTTTTCAATCACATCTTTAACTGATGCTCCTGTTAAGTGATTGCTGATAAGATTCTTAGACATATCAAACCAAAAATTGGAAATTTGTGTGAGTAACTGACCTTTCTGAGGAATGATATCAGGCAATACCACATCGAAAGCACTCAACCGGTCACTAGCAACCATAAGCAAAGTTTTTTCGTCAACCTGATAAACATCACGAACTTTGCCTTTATGAATCAGAGGAAGATTTATCATACAACTGGTATTATTTTACAACAGAAGAAATGTAGCATATTTCGATATATTTGTCTAAAACTTCTAATATTACTTCGCCGCCACCCAATAAAGTAACCAAACTAGGGAACCCCGGTATTCCAGTCCGCGGCAACCTTCGATGCTCAAAATACTCGGCCCTCATAAACGCACTGCATTCAAAAACAAACAAATCTCTTCGGGATTCGCAGTGTTTGTTGTGATGATGCTTTGAAAGCCAAGTTCTTTAGCATATTCAGTAATACGAACGGAGGCAGAGATGATGGTTTGATGCTGGAATTTATTCCATAGTTTTTCTGAGACCATCGTTTTAAGATGTGCGAGTGTTGTGGTGCTGGTTGCGAGTATCAATAAGTCTTTACTGTTCTGGATTTCCTGTATTACATCTGGATCAACAGTTGGAATTTGTCTTTGATAGATATTGATTTGAGTGAGTTTAATTTTATTTTCTTTACAGTAATTCTGAATCTCATTACGACCGGATTTGCCGGTGATTAGTGCTAGTTTTGTTACTTTTTTTAGTCCTTTTAAT
>JAGRJO010000075.1 GCA_020442725.1 Lysobacterales bacterium | reverse complement strand
CAGTTGTAGTGCCAGGCAGTTTACCTGCCAAAGATGGTTCGCACTCGCTGAGTTGTGCTGTGATTGTCAAAACAGTGGATGAACAAACTCGCTCCAAGACATCTATTAATGAGCTTTTAAGAGATTAAAGCTGAGAACCCTTATAGTTCATTAATAATTTCTTCAGCAGAAATCAATTTAAAATTCTGATTTCCTCTTGGATTAGTGTTCTTATCATCTTGAACAATAAATACTCCCAATGGAAATTCTTTAGACTTTAACTCTGTTGAAAACTCAATACCGTCAGTTTCAGTCGTTCCGTCAATCTCTTTTCCTGCAACTACCTGAAAGGTTTTAACAAAAGAATAGTCCTTACGATCAAAAACCGGATATGTATTACTACCTTGCGATGATGCAATTAAATATTTTTTTCCATTTGCATTAAATAACGCTAGACCCTCAATGTCAGCTTTTAAATTTTTACTCTCTATAGAAATCACTTTATCTTTGACATTTTCATCAAAATAATTAAATCTCCAAATTCCAACCTCTTCTTCACCAACAAAAATTTCACCACTATCGTCATCAATTACACAACCTTCTGACTTGGTTTCAATTGGTAATGTTCTGGTGATTTCAAGGTAAGATTCTTTCTTGTTATTTTTTAACTCATATAATTCAGCATCTTCATCTAAACCAACCGCAAGAAAGACTAAGTGCTGATTATTTATAAAGCCCATACAAAAACCATATACTTCAGAAAGTTTTGAAGATGGAATATCCAAATTAAGAGGTTTCATTATTCCATCATCTATTTGTAAAACTTCAACTCGATTTGTACTCCGGTTCGTTCCTGAAACAATATCTATTACCTCACCATTTACCGGAACACTTTGTCTAATATCAATATTATTCACTCTTCCAAGAGGAAGAAACTGCTTAACATTTCCATGTAAATCATAACTATAAATACCTAACTTCTTATTGCTGCCCAATATTAAACTTTGCTCATGGTCAGTAGAATGTATCCAGATGGCAGGGTCGTCTGCGGCATCTCCGGAGCTTACTACCGACTCAGTTTCAACTTTAGCTTCAATCCTAACCATCTGACTTTTTTGAACTCCACAACCAAATAAGGATATAACTACAAACAACATTACTAGCTTTTTCATCACACAATAAATTTTTAACTTGAGTACAATTTATATGATATATGTTACACAAATATGACTCAATACAATCCAAAAATTATTACATGAGTGAAAATTCTACGTTCTTATTTTTTAACTGAGTTGTAATAAACGATTCATAAACTTTGCTTGTTTAATTATGAGTAGAGCATTATGAAAAGAAATAAATTATGGTTAGCTTTATTACCATTAACCAGTCAAATCTCAGCAGCTGAGCTAGTTGGAAAAGTAGCAAATACAAATCAATCGGTCTATTTTGAAGGGGCTAAAGTCACAGTAGTTGAAACTCAGCAATCTCAAGTTACAGACAATAAAGGGCGCTTTAACTTTAAAAGTCTCGACAATGGCACATACACATTGAAAGTTGAGTATTTGGGTTCAGAACCAAAAATTGAAAAAGTTATTGTTGGCTCTGACAAAAATGATATTGTCATTACAATTGGAGAGGATGTTACTAACTTGGAAAACCAGTTAGTTATCGGACAAACAGCAACACAAGCGTCTTCTTTAAATAAACAAAAAAATGCTGACCATACTATGAGTGTACTTTCAGCAGATGCAATTGGTCAATTACCCGATCAAAATGTTACTGAAGCACTTCAACGTGTTGCAGGTGTTTCAATCACAAGAGATCAAGGTGAAGGTCGTTTTATCGTTGTTAGAGGGATGGACCCCAATTTCAACTCAATTGCAATCAATGGTATTTCTGTTCCATCTGCTGAAGCGGATCAAAGACAAGTTGCAATGGATGTGATTCCTTCAGATTTAATTGAAGAGATATCTGTCAGTAAATCAGCTCGTGCTGATAAAGACGGGGATGCAATGGGAGGAAGTATTGATGTAAAATCATTGAGTGGTTTTGATCGTGGCGGTCAGACATTCAACCTCAGAGTGCAAGGAAGTCACAATAATCTTGTGGGCAAAACGAGTCCGAAAATATCTTCAAACTATACCAACTTATTTTCAGTTGGTGAAGGTCAGGAAAATTTAGCTCTAGCAATTTCAGCAAGCTGGTTTGATCGTGAGTTTGGTTCAGACAACATGGAAACAGATGGCGGTTGGGATCGTTTTGATTTACCGGATGGCAGTGAGGCTGTATTGCCACTAGAGTCTGAAACAAGAGATTATACAATCAATCGTGAAAGATTGGGCGTTGCAGTGAATCTGGATTATCAAAACTCACCGGAACATCTCATTTTTTTACGAACCTTGTATAGTGATTTTGAAGATAAGGAACGACGTTACAAAAACGAATTTAAGTGGGAAGACAGTGACATATTGAGTCACTCAGGAAATTCTTATAATTTTGACAGATTAAAAACAGACAGAGAGCTTAAATCAAGATTAGAAACTCAAACAATCACATCGGTAGTTTTTGGCGGTGAATTTGAAGGAGATGAATGGGATATTGATTACTCAATTGGATATTCAAAAGCACAAGAAGAAGAGCCAGGAAGAATTGATGCCACCTTCAAGGATAAAGTAGATGATTTTAGTCTTAATATCCCGGGAGGAATGACTCAAATCATTAGCGTACCTGCCGGAGCTGTCGATGCTGCTAATTATGAACTGGATGAAATTGAAATTAGCGATAATTTAACTGAAGATAAAGAAACTAGTTTTCAGCTAGACTTTAAGAAAAATATGTTGTGGAACAATAGCTCTGGATATATTAAGTTTGGTTTGAAACAAAGAAATCGTGAAAAATTTAATGATGTTAATCTGACAGTTTATGACGGATTTGGTGCTGATTATACCATTGCAGATTTTTTAGGAAGCCCGATTGACCATTTTGTCAGTAACTTTGGGCCAACAATCAACGAGTCTGCATTCAGGAATTTTGCATTGAATAATCGCAGTAGTTTCGATGAAGATACAGATACAACATTTATTGAGTCCGCTAGTACTGATTACATCATTGATGAAGATGTGACAGCTGCTTATCTTATGGCAAAATCTGAGTTCGGAAATACCAGAGTTGTTGGTGGTGTCAGACTTGAAAAAACTAATTTTGACGCCGTTGGTCAAAGAGTCACATTATCTAATATTTCAGAACAAGAGATTACAATTACTCCAATAAATGTATCAAACGACTATAGTGAAGTTCTTCCGAGCATAAATATCACTCATGAAGTTAGTGATAAGTTGATAGTCAGAGCTGCGGCATCCAGATCTTTAGTTCGCCCCAATTTTAAACACTCAGCTCCGGTTGAACTCATTGAAATTGAAGAGGATGATGGTGTGATTGAAAGAAAGGCTGAAATTGGCAACCCATATCTAGAACCAATGACCTCTAATAACTTTGATTTCGGAATAGAATACTACCCTGGTAATATCGGAGTGTTTTCTGCCGGTGTTTTCTATAAGGATATTGATAATTTTGTCGTTCTCGCTGATGTATCCGGTACGGGTGAATACACTGATTTTGATGAAGCTATTCAACCATTGAACGGAGAGTCTGCTGACTTACTTGGTATAGAACTAAATTATGTACAACAACTATCATTTTTACCTGATCCTTTCGATGGTTTCTTGATTTCTGCAAATTATACTTATGTTGATTCATCAGCAAAACTAGCTTTCAGAACTGATAAGATTCCACTCCCGCGTCAATCAGACAATGTCGCTAACTTTGCTGTTGGATATGAAAAAGGACCATGGAGTTTAAGAGCCGCCTGGACATACAGAGATGCTTATTTTACAGAAGCGACCGAATTAGATGATCCTGAATTTGATATTTATGTTGATGATCATCTGCAATTTGACGTATCAGCGAAATATTTATACAGCGATCGTATCCAGTTCTATCTTGAGGGAATTAATCTAAATAATGAACCTCGCTACACTTATTATGGAAATCCTTCTCGAAATGCTCAATTTGAAGAGTATGGCTGGACTGCTCAAGCAGGTATCCGTATGTTCTTCTATTGATACAAAGAATTGCCAAAACTAAAAAAGGCTTCGAAGCTTTCCGAAGCCTTTTTTTATAAGCGTTTAATTCTACAAATGTTTATTCCATTCAGCGATGCGACCTGCTTGAGATTCGAATAATTCAGTTGTATCGCCTTCAATCGTAATAGATTTGATTTGGTCATTACCAACGATTGAATTTACAACATCTTGATCAGCCTGACTGACAACAGCTCCAAAAACTGAGTGTTTTCCATCTAGCCAAGGTGTCGGCTCATGAGTGATGAAAAACTGTGAACCATTGGTTCCCGGCCCGGCATTAGCCATAGACAATACACCTGCTTTATCGTGTTTAAGTGATGGTGTGAACTCATCTTCAAAACGATAACCGGGACCACCGGTTCCTGTTCCTAGCGGACATCCGCCTTGAATCATAAAGTTTTGAATCACACGGTGAAATGTAACGTCGTTATAAAATCCTTTTTGAGCTAAGTTTACAAAATTGGCAACGGTTACAGGGGTTTCTTTTTCTGTTAAATTGAGATTAATATCTCCTTTATTCGTATGGATTGTAGCTTTAAGCGTCATTGTTTATCCTCAAATTAATTTTATCGTAATATGGGGTTGATTCAGTAAGTTTCAAATTTTTAAACATAAAAAAACCGGCATGAAACCCATACCGGTTTTTAAATGAAATAAATCTAATTAACCAAGCAAACCATTAGGAATTTTCGCCAATAATGGAGCAATCACCAAACTGACAATTGCCATCACGTTAATCAAAATATTCATTGCAGGGCCTGAAGTATCTTTGAACGGGTCACCAACTGTGTCACCGACAACAACAGCCGCATGAACATCTGTTCCTTTACCGCCGAAGTTACCCTTTTCAACGTATTTCTTAGCGTTATCCCATGCACCGCCGGCATTTGCCATCGTCAATGCTAATAACACACAGCTCACTAAAGCACCACCCAACATTCCGCCTAGAGCTGCCGCTCCAAGCACAAATCCTACAACAACAGGAGCCAATACAGCCAATAAGCCCGGTGTCATCATTCTTCTTAAGGCTGCTTTTGTGGCAATATCCACACAAGTTTTATTATCCGGTTGTGCAGTTCCTTCCATCAAACCGGGAATTTCTTTAAATTGACGACGAATTTCTTTAATCAAATCAAATGCTGCATCGCCAACCGCACGCATTGTAATCGCACTGACAATAAATGGGAATATACCACCAATAAACATACCCATCAGTACTTTTGGATTTCCGATATCAAGTGAGAAACCGGAAACTTTTGCTGAAATCGTTTCGATAAATGCTGCAATGATTGCCAATGCCGCCAGACCGGCTGCACCGATTGCAAACCCTTTACCGATTGCAGCAGTTGTGTTTCCAACTTCATCCAGTCCATCAGTGATTTTACGAGTTTCTTCACCTAAACCTGCCATTTCTGCAATTCCACCCGCATTATCAGCAACCGGACCATAAGCATCAATTGCCATAGTAATTCCGACTGTTGCCAACATACCAACAGCACCAATACCAACACCGTAGATTCCTGCACCTTCTGGCAATAAAGTCGAAGTAATCAAAATGATACCTGCCAAGGTTAATACCGGAATCACAACTGATTCCATACCAATTGCCAGACCCGAGATCATAACCGTTGCAGGTCCGGTTTCACCGCTTTTAGCCAGCTTTCTGATTGGACTCCCACCGGTATAATACTCAGTCACCAAACCAATGATGATTCCACCAACAGCACCGGCAACCACACACAGCCAAACGTTTGTGCCAATTCCCAGTTTAGACATTACCACATAAGCAGCCATTACGAATAAAACAGCAGCACCAATTGTGCCCATTCTTAAAGCAACATCAGCCGCTTTGTTAGAAAAGATTTTGACAATAAAAATACCAAGAATTGAACAAATCAAACCCACACTCGCCAGACCTAAGGGTAAAAACATCAAATTACTTTTTGAACCACCCATTAAATCAACAGTACCAACTGCCATAGCAGAAGCAATCGCGATACACGCAATCATCGCACCACAATAAGATTCAAAAATATCTGAACCCATACCAGCAACATCACCAACATTATCACCAACGTTGTCAGCAATCACACCCGGATTTCTTGGATCATCTTCTGGGATACCGGCTTCCACTTTACCAACAAGGTCAGCACCCACGTCTGCAGATTTTGTAAAAATACCACCACCAACACGCGAGAACAATGCAACAGTTGAAGCGCCCATCCCGAAACCATGAATGGCATGGACATGATGCGGATCACTACCGAATAAATAGTATAAGAACCCCAATCCAAGTAATCCCATAGAAGCAACAGTCAAGCCCATGATTGAACCACCATAAAAAGCCACTGACAACGCTGAGGCTGAACCTTTTTCATTAGCCGCTACAGTTGTTCTGACATTAGCCTTGGTTGCAGAAAACATACCGAAATATCCGGCAATTCCCGAACAAACAGCACCAACCATAAATGCCAAAGGAGTATGCCAAGAACCAAAACCAAAGTACAAGGCGATTAACAAAACGATAATAAAGCCGAACAATATGGTGTATTCACGCTTCATAAAAACCATCGCACCTTCGTGAATGGCATCGGCAATTTCTTTAACTTTGCCGCTACCCGACGGCATTTTCAGAAGCATGGCAAAAATTAGCAACGCAGCGACTAATCCACCAGCCCCAAGAATCATAGGAACGAGTTCGAGATTCATAATTTATCCTCTTTTTTGAATTGAATGATTTGTGAGAAACTCACATTGAATTTCGGCTAACCATTCTATGCTTTTAGAGGATTAAATACAATGTAAATTATGAGTTATTGGTAATCAGCATAATAGGAAGATACGAATCATAGATTAAGTATATCTTTATCTATCACACACTATGTTTATACAGATTATACAATTATTTTATGTCGGTATATAATTACACTTTGTTAAATAAATTAATAATAATGTCCAAAGTTACAATCATCAAACCGGGAAATTCCACCATAGAATTACCACTTTATTCAACAAAAGTACCGGCTGGGTTTCCATCACCGGCTGAAGATTATCTTGGCGACACAATTGACTTAAACAACTATCTGATTCACAATCATGAGTCTGCTTTTTTTGCCAAAGTTGAAGGTGATTCAATGATAGATGCTGGCATCTATCCCGGAGATTTAGTAGTGATTGATCGTTCCATTTCTGCCAAAGATGGGCATATTGTGATTGCTGCTATTGATAATGAGTTCACCATCAAGCGTTTGTCCACCAAGGATGGAATTCGTTTGATTCCTGAGAATAAAGACTATAAAGTAATCGTTCTCAATGGGGAAACAGAATTAATCATTTGGGGAGTTGTTACCGGATTAGTTCGCAAATTTTGAGAAAATAATAAACTATAATTTCTATATGATTGCTCTATGTGATGTCAATAATTTCTACGTCAGTTGTGAACGGGTTTTTAATCCTGCTTTACACAACCGTCCTGTTATTGTGCTCAGCAATAATGACGGTTGTGCTGTGGCTCGTTCAAATGAAGCTAAACGTCTGGGAATAAAAATGGGTCAACCTCTTTTTGAAATCAGGAATTTAGTAAATAAACATGGCGTAATTACATTATCATCGAACTACGCTTTATACGGTGATATGTCACAGAGAGTGGATAGTATTATTTCGTGTTATTCCGACCAGATTGAAAATTACAGTATTGACGAAAGTTTTATTCGTTTTCATGGTTTTGAACATTTGGACTTAACCAATCATTGCCAAAACCTCCGAAAACAAATTTTGCAATGGCTGGGATTGCCTGTTTGTGTTGGAATTGCCCCTTCCAAAACACTGGCAAAAGTTGCCAACCATTATGCCAAGAAATACAAAGGCTACAATGGCGTGTTAAAACTGGATGAGGAAGACCGTATCCAAAAAGCTCTTCACCAACTACCGGTAAACGAAGTTTGGGGCGTTGGCAGACAATTGACTCAACAGCTGAATATGATAGGTATTTTTACTGCTTTACAATTGCGTGATAGTGATTTAAAAACCATGCGGAAACGCTTTTCAGTTGTGCTTGAAAAAACCATTATGGAATTACGAGGAATCAGCTGTATTGATTTCGATGCCGAGCCGAAAAACAAGCAGCAAATTATTTGTAGCCGATCATTCGGTGAGCATATCACTGAAATAGATTTATTGAAACAAGCCATCGCTTATCATACTGCCCGAGCCTGCGTTACTTTACGAGAACAGAAATCTCAGG
>JAGRJO010000074.1 GCA_020442725.1 Lysobacterales bacterium | reverse complement strand
ATTCGCGTGGTGAAACAAATCTTCGCCGAAAACGACATCACCCTCGATCCGAAAGAAGTCAAAGACATGTGGGAAGAAGCCGAAGCCGCCGAAATGGGTTATGCCAAATACATTCTGCGTCGTCCGATTTTAGGCTACTCTGCATCCGATCACAGTGAGCAATTCCGCTATATCGCTAACAGAAGAGCTCGAAGCCTTGGTTTGGAAGAACCATTCCCGGGAGCTGAATCACCACTCAACTGGTTGGACGAACAAGCTAACTTACGGAAAGAAAAGAACTTTTTCGAAACTAGAGTCACAGAATACCAAACCGGCGGAGCATTAAGCTGGGATTGATGTTTGTCGTGAATTGCCAACAAGATTGGGATTTTTGCTAATGCGCAAATTTAAACAAAAAAAAGCCTGCCGAGAAGCAGGCTTTTTTGTATGGCTCTAAAATCAATGACTCCGACCCTATTGAATAAAACAGATGCCCAAGACATTGATACCTGGGAATCCTGGTCGATTAAATTTTATAAAGCCATCACCCGATACAATTAAAAATTTTCAAAACTTAACTGCTTTTGGAATGACTTTTGAAGTAACTGTTGCTGGTGGAGCAATATATTCTTATTTTGAAGAATTTTATTTTAAGTGATAAATGAGGTAAATATGAAAATCATCATTACAGTTTTTCTATTTCTATTTGTAGCTATCTGTTTTATTTCAATAAAATATAATAGCAATAAATTTAATTTAACCAAACGAAAAAAGTACCTAAACTTGGTTCTATTTCTCGTTATATTATCGACGGTTGTACCTTTTTTTATAACTTATAAGATTTTACCTGAGTCATTAAATCATCCACTAAATGGGTTGCTTTCTTTGATTGTAATCATTTTTGGATGGACATTGATTCCAAAGGGAAGATAAATCAATGGAGTCAGAGTCATTGATTATTATTTCCAATTCTCCAAAGTCTCTACAAAAACGCTTAAAAACTGATTGCATTGATGTGCATCGAGAACGCGATGATCGATGGTGAGTGTGACATAGCACATCGGTTTAATGGTGATAACATCTTCACCGGCTACTTCTTTGACAATCACTCTTTTTTCCATTTTGCCGATTCCAAGAATTGCGGATTGAGGTTGATTGATAATGATTGGTGTCGCAATTAATGAGCCACTGACGCCGTGATTGGAGATGGTGAATGTACCGTCTTGCACATCACTTGGTTTGAGTTTATTATTCCTAGCCTTATCAGTCATTTCTGTGAGATTCCTTGAAATCGTCAATAAGTCTTTGTTTTCACAGTTTTTTATGACCGGGACGATGAGTCCTTTGTCTTCAAGGGCTGTTCCAATACCAATATTGATATGATTAAAAATCTCGATGCTGTCTTTATGCAGTTGTGAGTTGATTAACGGCTGTTGTTTGGTTGCAGCAACGGATGCGGCGATGAAATAACTGGTGAATGTCAGGTTGGCACCTTGTTGTTTAAAACTTTCCTTATTGGCTTTTCGATGGGCAATAATGGATGACATATCCAGATTAAAAACTGAAGTGACATGAGGTGCTGTGTGAAGCAAACTTTCGACCATGTGGTCAGCAATGCTTTTGCGCATGTTGCTGATCGGGATATGCTTGCTGGATTTTAAATCGTTCTGTGTCTGTGGGTTTTGTAAATAAGTCTCAATGTCCCGACTGGTGATTCGACCGTCTTTTCCTGTACCTGTGATTAAATTCAAATCAATTGGATGTTGGCTGAGCAAACGTCGGACAGATGGGCTGATAAATAGGGATTTTTGAGAATAATCAACCTTGGCAGTTGGTTCAATTGGCTCGTCGTTGATTGATTGTTTTTCGGCAATTGACTCAATCGGAGTTTTTGGAGATGAGTTACTTATTGTATTATTTTGGTCGATGACTCCTAAAATAGTTGAACCGGAGACCTCATCACCGGAATTGAGTTTGATTTCAACCAGTTTGCCAGTCGCCGGAGCGATGATTTCCATCATTACTTTGTCGGTTTCAATTTCCACGATGGGTTCATTCGCAGTCACAACGTCACCAACTTGATAGAGCCATTGGCTGACCGTTGCCTTTGTGCCTTCGCGTTGCTCTTCACTGAGCGTAATGTTTACATTTGACATCAGGCTTGATCCAGATTTTTGATGGCTTGAAGAATTTTCTCCGCTGTGGGAACAGCAGCGTTCATCAATCCGGGTTCATGTGGATTGGCAATGTCGGGCATTGTCAGTCTTTCAATCGGAGCATCCAGATAATAAAAAACCTCTTTTGCTAAAACCGCAGCAATTTCAGCACCAAAACCGGCTGACAAATTGTCCTCATGAACAATCAAAATACGATTGGTTTTCTTAACCGATTCAATCACCATCTCTTTATCCCAAGGCTTAATAGTACGCAGGTCAATCAAATCGATATCCAGTTTCGAATCTAAAACCGCTTGGTGACAGCGTGAGACCATTCCGCCCCAAGTGACTAGTGTGAGGCGATCACCTTCGGTAATTTTCTTGCCTTTGCCAAACGGAATAATGTATTGGTCGCCCGGATATTCGCGGCGTGCCCAAATGTCATCGAGCATACGACGATGTTCAAAGAATATGGTTGGGTTATTATCACGCAACGCATAACGTAATAATCCGACAGCATCTTCGGCATTGGACGGCATGGCAACTTGCCAGCCGATGGCATGAACCCATTTGACTTCAGCCGTTTGAGAATGCCAAGGATCACCACAACCAAAATATCCACCCGCCATCCGAACCACCATTGGTGCGGCGAAGCGATTGTTTGTTCTCCAACGCATGGAGCCGATATCGTTGAGTTGTTCTTCGGCCGGGTCGGCATATTTGCGGAACTGAATTTCCGGTACGGGAAGTAATCCGGCAAGTGACATGCCAAGTGAACGACCGATGATGCCTTCTTCAGACAAACTAGTATCAAAAACACGTTGTTTACCGTATTTTTCCTGTAAACCCAATGTCACCGCATGAACGCCACCTTTGGCTCCGACATCTTCACCAAATACAGACATTCTTTTGTTGTGTTGTAACTCAAAATCAAGGGTTTTGCGAATCGCTGTCACCATGTTAATTCGACCCGGTTGAGCAATCACTTCTCCTGATGAAGGCGGAAAAACAGGTTTCGAAAGATGGATTCCACCTTGTTTTTGCAAAATCATTTCGTCATTTTCGTCATATTCGCAGAAAACATTTTTGGTAACATTGTCAGGATTGGCAAAAGGTTTGTTATCGGCTTTGATAAAGGCTTTATTGACGGCATTTTTAGCATTTTTTTGAATTTCATGCCATTTTTCTTCGGTTAATATCGAATTCGTCAGCAAGAATTTCTTCAGCTTTGGCAGTGGGTCATGTTGTTGTTCAAAGGTGATTCTTTGTGATGATTTATAGGCTTGAGTATCCTGTGCCGAGTGTCCGTTGAGTCGGGGAACTGTTAATCGCAATAAGACCGGTTTTCTTTCGTAACGAACAATAGAATGAGCCTGTGCGACCAATTCGCTGGCTTGTTGCGGATTGGTTCCATCACCACTGATAATGGTTAAACCTTTAAAACTTGCTAAATTGGCAGCGATGTTTCCGCCCGGAGTTTGGAATTCTGATGGAACAGAAATTCCATAGCCATTGTCTTCGATATAAAAAAGTTGTGGAAGTCGTTGGGTGGTTGCTATTGTGAGTGCCGACCAAAAACCATTGGTTGCAACCGAGCCGTCACCTCCCAGAACCAATCCGATAGCATCTTTCCAGCGATTATCTTTTAAAACTTCGGTATGATATTTTGCCGCTTGAGCCCATCCTGAAACCGGCGTGTATTGAGCGCCAACTGCACCTGACATAGGAAAAATACAAGCACCGTCTGTTTTTGGATTATTGAAAACAACGCCAATATCACGACCATCTGAAAAACCACCTAGTTTCATCATTGATGCTTCTAATGCTTGTTGAGGTGGCAGTCCCATCGCCAAAAGCAAAGGTCGCGATCGGTAATAACCGGAAACCGCATCTCGTTGACCAATAATACACTGTCCGAGAATAATCTGTGCCAAATCATGTCCGCGTGCGGAAAATTGATAAAGAACCTTTTTGTTCTTAACTAAGGTGTATTCTTCCAGATCGTCCAGTTCTCTGGAGATAAAAAGTTTGAAAGCGATTTCTTCCCAGTTGAATTCAAATTTGGCTTCAATATTTTCTGCGGTATTCATGATGGTTTGGTAATTATTATAGACCTGATACATTATGCGATAGTTTTGCTGAAATGTGCTTGCTAAATAAACTCAAAATTTATACTATTAGGCAATAAAAAAGTAATATATGGTATAAATAAGAAATTAAATTTTAAAATTATGGATTTGCACGATATAAAAATTCTACAAGAGATTCAAAAAAATGGTCGTGTCAGTAACAAAGAACTTGCTGAGAAAGTAAATTTGTCACCGGCTCCATGCTGGCGCAGGATGAGTGCCTTAGAGGAACAAGGCGTGATAAAAAGCTATACAGCTTTACTCAATCACGAGAAAATTGGTTTGACAATCACCGCTTTTGCTCATGTGAGTCTGGAAAATCATCACACCGATACGGTGAGATCATTTGATAAGGCAATTTCTGAATGGGCTGAAATTCAAGAGTGTCATGCGACATCAGGATCCTATGACTATTTGCTGAAAATTGTCACGGTTGATATGAAAGCCTATAACAATTTTATGTATGAGAAATTACTTCGGCTGAAAGCGATACGTTCAGTCAATACCAGTTTCTCCATGATGCAGAAAAAGGTATCGACTGAATTGCCATTATCACATTTGTGATCAGATTGGTTTGATTTAGAAGTCGTAAACCAGATTGGCAGAAACTAAAGTATCAGTTTTTTTCTTACCTGCAGGAACATCGGTATTGTGACGATATTGATGAGCGAGTTTCACTTTGAATTTATCAGAAACCGTAAAAGCAAAACCGGCATCGTTTTGTAAAAACGTATTGTAATCAGTTGATTCCACCGTCAGTACATTCTCAAAGTTGGTGGTTTCAGTCACTTGTCTCATGTAGTCCAATTTCCCCAAAAAGACTGCACCGGTATTCTTTGAACGATCAATATCCAGAGCTTCTGTTTTATAGCCAACCCCTAACTCGGTAATTAAACGGCCTGTCTCGGTATCTTCAAATTTATGACCCCAACCAAAACCATTGGACATCACATAATCAAAGCCTGAGAAATTATCATTTTCATAACGCGATCCGTAGTAAATGTAATTTTTCTCATCAAATTTATAACCGGTTTTCGTTGTCAGTGTATAGCGCTCAGCAGTATCAACTCCATCGCTAGAAGCATTTAACAAGTCCAAGCCCATATCGCTCACCCATTTGCCGGTTTCCAGTTTAATTTTTAATCCGGCAGTGAGTGATTCAGAATCACTATTCCCTGAAGCTGAAGTAAATCCCAATTGTCCGGAACCTGACCATATACGGCTGCTTTCTTCTTCCCCTGCAAACGCACTTGTTGATAGTGCCAAAATCAAGGAAGTTGTAAGTCCAATTTTTTTCATGTTAGTCTCTCTAAATTATCCAAATCGGCAATATTAATGATAATTTCGCTGTATTTCAACCTTTTAACCTGATAGAAATCTTTTAAAATCAGTATAATAACGAACTTTTATTGAATTCATGGCTATGGCAGAAATAGGAAACCTATCACCTCAGCAGTTAATTGATGCAGAAGCACGAGGTGTGAAAATCATTGATATCCGAACAAGTCCTGAGTGGCAACAAACAGGAGTGATTAAGAGTGCAAATAAAATCACATTTTTTAATGCTTCCGGCACGCCAATGGTTGACTCTTTTATGTCTGAGTTTCAAAAAATTGTAAGTGATAAAAATCAGGAGTTTATATTGGTTTGTCGCTCCGGTGCCAGAACGGCTGCGGTAGCAAACTTTTTATCCGAACAATTGGGCTATTTGAATGTCTCACATTTAGCACATGGTATGAATTCTTGGTTAGCATCTAACTTACCGGTCGAATACTAAAAGAAAACCCGAAGGAAAATATTTATGAGTGGAAATACTGTAAACACACAATCTTCTTTTTTATCGAAATTATTCTGGTTGATTCCTAAATCTTTGGTCAAGGTGGCGAACTTTACCAGGCATATTTTATTGTTGCTTGTATTTGTGTTTATAGTTTCTTTTTTCATCGGTGATGATGGTATTGAACTGAAAGATAAAACAGCATTAGTGATTGCTCCTAAGGGTGTTGTTGTAAATCAATATACCGGAACACCATCAGAAAATTTCATTCGTGAATTACAAGGCACGGACGTTCCTGAAACGCAAATGCGTGATATTCTTAAAGCAATTAACTATGCAGCTTCAGATAATCGAATTAGCGTATTGGTGTTAAATCCGGATTATATTTGGGGTATTGGATTAGCAGATTTAAAGGAATTGGAAACGGCTGTAGATAATTTCAGAGAAAAATCAAACAAACCGGTGATTGCTATTGCCGAAGGAATGTCACAGAATCAGTACTATTTTGCAAACTTAGCCGATGAAATCATTCTTGATCCTCGGGGAATGATGTTTTTTGAAGGATATGGAAATTACCGTAATTTTTTCAAAGATGGTTTGGATAAACTGGGCGTGGATGTTCACCTTTTTAGAGTCGGAGAATATAAAGCGGCTGCCGAACCTTTTATCCGAAATGATATGTCCCAAGAAGCCAAGGATGCTTCATTGCATTATATGAAAGACTTATGGGAAACCTATGTAAAGGGAGTTGCAAAGCATCGCAATATTTCAGTTGAGGATTTCAATTCGGTTGTGGAAAACCAAGCCTCCTTGCTCAAAAATGTGGAAGGAAATATGGCACAAATGTACAAAGATGCAGGAATGGTTGATCAGTTGATGAACAGCCATTTCAAGGGCAAATATCTGGCAGGGTTGTCCACATCTGAAAAAACTGAATCCGGTTTCAGAAATATAGGCATGCACGATTATTTGACAGTTGTCAAAAATGAAAACAGTAAAGTCAATGCGGATAAAATAGCTGTTGTTGTTGCCGAAGGAACTATTCTGGACGGCGAACAAGAACCCGGTGCTATCGGAGGAGTCAGTACCAGTCAGTTGTTGAGACAGGCGAGATTGAATCCTCAAGTCAAAGCAGTAGTTTTGCGAGTGAATTCCGGCGGTGGTTCCGTGTTTGCATCTGAACAAATTCGCAGAGAAATTGATGCTCTCAAGGTTGAGAGCAAACCTGTTGTCGTTTCTATGGGAAATGTTGCTGCTTCCGGAGGTTACTGGATTTCAATGACATCCGACAGAATTTTTGCCAGTGAGGCAACGATCACCGGCTCAATTGGTATTTTTGGCTTGTTTATGACGTACCCGAATACACTTGAAAAAATTGGGGTTCACACAGATGGAGTGGGAACATCATCTTGGGCAGGAGCTTTTCGAGCCGACAGAAAGTTGAATGAAGATTTGGCAGAATTGATTCAATCCAATATTGAATATGGTTATCAACAATTTATTTCTGCGGTTGCTATGTCACGAGGACTTGAGGTGGAGATGGTCGATACCATTGCCAGAGGCCGAGTTTGGACTGGCAGACAAGTTAAAGAGTTTGGTCTGATTGATGAAATTGGTGGATTGGATGATGCCATTCAATATGCGGCTGAAAAAGCCGGGATTGCCGATAAATATGATTTGGTTTGGGTTGAACAAGAGCTCAGTTCTCTCGATCAATTTCTAATGAGTGGTGTTGCAAAAGCAGCAAATTTCGCCGGGATAAAGTTATTCAACAATCAAACTCAGTCCATAGAAAAAATCATAGAACCCATGAAACCAGCGCTTAGTTTAGTTATGAACACAAAAAACGGAGTCCCCACTCCTTATGCTCATTGTTTCTGTGAAGTGAATATGAAGTAGGGCGATTTATTACTCTTCCTTGTTATCTCCTTTATTCAATATCAGTTGAATAATATTACAAAAATTACAAACTTAATGAAAAATATGACTATTTTGTAATTTTTGTAAAATGTTACAATATCCGCAGTTATCTATTGGTTGAAAAAATGTTCAATAAGTTGTTATTGCCATTGGTTTTGATTCTTCTGGGTCTTGTTTTCTGGTGGAGTCCGAACTTTAAAGACATTGCTGCAGGAGTTGCTATTCTTCTTTTTGGCATGTTGTCGCTGGAAAAAGGTTTTAAATCTCTGACCGAAGGTCCGTTGCAAAAACTGCTGTCAATGATGACCAACCGATACTACAAAAGTTTTCTTTTTGGCGTGATTTCAACTGCAATCCTGCAATCCAGTTCTTTAATTTCGGTGATTGCAATTTCCTTTCTTAGT
>JAGRJO010000073.1 GCA_020442725.1 Lysobacterales bacterium | reverse complement strand
TCTGAATTAGCAAAACTGACAATTCCTTTAATCCTTGCATGGTATTTTCGTTTTCGTGTTTTACCCCCTGATTTCAAATCCATAATCAGTTGTTTGGTTTTATTGCTCGTTCCAGTTGTTCTTATTCAAAACCAGCCGGACTTGGGAACATCCATACTCGTCGCAGTCAGCGGACTTTTTGTATTATTTCTTGCAGGAATTTCCTGGAAATATTTTCTTGGCGGAATTATTTCTATTGCGGCATTGGCTCCAATTGCCTGGAGTTTTATTCTCAAAGACTATCAAAAACGCAGAGTTCTGACTTTTCTCAACCCAGAAAGCGATACATTGGGTTCAAGCTGGAATATCATCCAATCCAAAATTGCTATTGGTTCCGGTGGCTTGTTTGGTAAAGGTTGGCAGAACGGCACTCAAACACAACTTGATTTTTTGCCGGAACATTCCACCGATTTTATACTCTCAGTATTATCGGAGGAATTCGGACTTGTCGGTGTAATGATACTTTTAGCGATTTATCTGGCGATCATATTCAGAGGATTACTCATTGCCTTCCGAGCTAAAGATACGTTCAATCGCCTTTTTGCCGGTGCTTTGTCTTTAACATTCTTCCTTTACCTGTTTATCAATGCAGGTATGATTAGTGGTTTGTTGCCCGTAGTTGGTGTACCATTACCACTGGTAAGCTACGGAGGAACATCAATCATCACGCTGATGGCTTCTTTCGGAATGATAATGTCTGTTCACAACCATAGGAAATTATTGAAATCATGAAAAAAACTCTTTTATTGCTCGTATTGTCTTTCTCTGTTTACGCAAAAAACACTCTCCCTGATGCGGAAACCTTTATTAAGGAAACTGCCAAGGAACATAATCTGGACGAAGAATTCGTAAAAAACATTCTTGAAAATGCTCAAAAGCAGCAAAGCATCATTGATGCCATGAATCGACCGGCTGAAAAAGAAAAAAAATGGTTTGAATACAGACCAATATTTCTTACTGACAAACGTATCAACGGTGGTGTTAAGTTCTGGAAAGAATACAAGGAGGTTCTGGATAAAGTCAGCAAAGACAGTGGCGTTCCTTCTGAAATTATCGTCGCAATTATCGGTGTTGAAACTTATTATGGCAAAATAAAAGGCAACTACAAAGTAATTGATGCTCTTTATACTTTGGCATTTCATTACCCGAAACGCTCGCCATTCTTTACCAAAGAACTGGCTAATTTCATGAATCTGGTTAATAAAGAAAAAATCGACCCGCTGGAAGCCAAAGGCTCATACGCCGGAGCTATGGGCTTTGGACAATTTATGCCAAGCTCCTATCTGCAATATGCTGTGGACTATGACAAAGATGGGCAAAGAGACTTGCTTAACAACATTCCGGATGCCATTGCCAGCGTCGGAAACTATCTCAAAGCCCATGGATGGAAAAAAGATCAAGGTATCGCTTACATCGCAACCACTGCAAAAAAACACACCAAACTCAAAAAACAAGACCTCAAACCATCATTAACCGTTCAAAAACTCAATGACTACGGCTTTTCCGTCAAACAAAAACTGGATAAAAAAGAACTCATCACCCTCACCCAACTCCAACAAAAGCACGAAATGGAATACTGGTTCGGCCTTCACAACTTCTATGTTATCACTCGTTACAACCACAGCGAAATGTATGCTATGGCCGTTTTCCAACTGGCTCAGGAGATTAAGAAAGGTATGGAGAGTTAAGTGATGTTGTGAAGTATTTACAACTTCGTAAAGTAAAGCTGTTTTGCTCAGTATGACATTGTAGTCAAACGAAGCAATAATCTCCCCTTTACTCTCACCGAAATATTTTTGAGAATTTGGAATTACGAGGTATTTATGTCTGAGCGAAGCGAGTTCAAATACCTCGCCAAATTCGATAAAATATTAAGGGAAACCTTTAGGTTGAGAGTTTGGGGTGTGTTTTGTGTTACTTTTCGCACAAGCAAAAGTAACGAAAAGAAAGATGCTGGAATAAATTCAGCATAACCATATCTTTGTTGGGATACTTCGCTTTCGCTCAGTATGACATAGTTTCACTAGATCTCCGGGTCAAGCCCGAAGATGACACAAAAGAGCCAACGGCTGAGAGTTTGGGGTGTCATTCTTTTGCGATACTTTTCTTAGACAAGTAAGAAAAGTATCAAGCTAAACTTTGTAGGAAAACCACTTGAAACTTTAAATATTTTCCTAAAACCAAAAAGCAATTTGCCGATATTTTATATTTTCTCGATCTCTAAAATGAGCACCATGTTTCGCAATGTTGCGAACTGGTAAAAATCAATTTAAACATTTTGGAGAAAAATTATGAAAAAATTATTAACAGCAGCAATCACTTCTTTGGTTCTTTTTAGTCAATCTTTGTTTGCAGTCAATATTAATACCGCAGATGCTAAATCTTTAGCCGATGAATTGAACGGCATAGGTGCGAAAAAAGCTCAAGCAATCGTTGATTATCGCACTGAACACGGTGATTTCAAAACCATCGAAAGCCTGACAGAAGTTAAAGGCATCGGTTTAAAAACAGTTGAGAAAAACCGTGATTCGATTGAATTGACAGATAAATAATTCGAAATCAATCCATCTAAAAAAGCCGCTGATGAGGCGGCTTTTTTATTCAAATTTGTAATTAAGGCTTTTAACTACTGACTCGAGTTTTCCTTTTAACGGCTCAAAAAAGGTTTGATAGTTTTTCCATCTGTTTTGAGAATGGAGATAAATATCATCAGCAAACTGAGCATAACTGTTGGTACTGATTCGGTTTCGAGATTGCAAGCGTTTGTCCTTATCCAACATGGACTCATCAAATTTAATTCCCAAAAATTCGCAAACATCATTCATTGTTTTTTCTGGATTATCAGTTAAATCTTCGTAGCGAACTTCAATCAATTTTCCGTTTAAGTCTTGTTTTAAATCTTGCCAAAGATTCATGGTTTTCAAATACATCTCAGCACTTTTCTCGAGAGTTCCAAAATGCAAAAATGCTTTTGTTGGTGCATAGTTTTGAAAGAAGTTACTAAGAATTACATCCATTGGATGTCTTTGCATAAAGATAAACCGGGCTTCAGGGAATAGCTCATGAATAAATCCCGATTGCAAAAACCTGAACGGAAGTTTATCGAGAACAATTTTATCTTCAGTATCTGCATAAGTGTCAATTATATCTCGATACATTGATTGCAACTCTTCTTTAGTTTTAAAGTCCATTGGTTCAGTCAATAACCAATAGTTTTGTCCTTTTTCTTTTAAATGATTGAGCAAAGTTTCAATGGTTGGCTTTTCTTCAATCGAAACAATATTGTCATGAGAGCTTAAAATTGTATCTATCAATGTTGTTCCCGAACGAGGAAAACCAATCAGAAAACATAAATCTTTACCATTATCAGCAGTTGTGTTTGTATCTTGTGAGTTTCTATTTTTGACAGATATCCAACTTTTAATCTCATGAAGCGATTCATCAAAGGCATTGGGGTTAATTTGCTTGAAACGAGGACTTTCAGACGCCAACCTATTGGCTTGAGAATATGCCAAGAAAGCATTTTGATAATCTCCAACCTTATCAAATATCTCTGCGTTTTCGAACCAGTATTCGATTTGTTTGTTTAAAGACAAGGATTGCCAAAAAACTTTTTGTAATATCTCCAATGCTTGCTGAGGTTGTTTTTCTCTTCGCTTGATTCTTGCCAGATCAATTAATCCAGTTGGGTTCTGCGGATCAATTGAAAGTGCTCTTTGATTTGCATAAGCCGCATTTTGTAAGTTATTGTTTTTTTCATAAACATTCGCTAATTCACACCATGCTTCCACTTCATTAGGATTGAGCTCAACTGCTTTATGTAAGTACTGTAATGCGGGCTCTGTTTCTTGCAATTCGTTGTGGAGAATGCCCTTATAACAGTAGGTTAAGGGGAAATTAGCATCCAACTCCAGAGCTTTCATATAGCACTTATCGGCCGCAGCAAAATTTCCTTGATGATGATAATTCAATCCGGCATTGACTAATCCCAACAAATGATTGGGATTGATTTCTAACAAATTGTTGAAGATTCTTTCAGCTTGTTGATAATCTTGTTGCGCTGAATAGGTTACTGCCATATTGTACCATGCTGATTGATATTGCGGAAAATGCTCAACTGCATTTTTATAACTCGAAATTGCCACACCCAACTGTCCGATAGCTCGCTGAGTATGTCCAAGATTATGCCAGGCTTCCGCGTAATCAGGATCAATTGCCACCGCTCTCGCGAAATTTTCCAATGCCCTATTCGATTGTCCTGCATTTTGTAAAGCTCGGGCTAAATGGTTGTAGGCATGGCTATTATCCGGGTCTTGTTGAATTGCATTCTGGGCAGATTCAATTGCTACTTGCAGGTTTTGTTGTAATAAATTTAGAAAAGATGATGAAATCAAGCCTTCTGCTGTCTGGTTTTGAGACATACTTTCAGCCAAAGGAATAGCATTTTGCAAATCCATTTCGCCAATGTAATATTCCCTCAATGTCGCTTGGCATCGTTCATCTTCAGGATGCTCTTTTAAAAGTGTCAGGGCTGATTCAGTTTGACTATTTTTTAGAAGCTCTTTGACTTGTTTTATAATCTCGCGAGATTTCATCTTTAATTTCTATATTTCAACAAGGCTGCCATTATAGTGATTTTTCATTTTATTGCACATCTTTAGGAAATCAAACTTTACTCCTCGACGACATAAAAGTCCTTCACATAGACCAACTCGCACGCACCTCCGCCCGTATCATCCCGAGTGAGAGAACTTTGCCAGAACCAACCATCATCTTTTTCCGCACGAACCAGATAACCTTTAAAACGTACAATACTTCCGGCAGGAGCTCGTTCTATCATGTCCTGTACCTGTTCATCCGCGGCAATGATATGCATATTGGCACTATGAGTTTCTATTTCTCTTCTAGGAATTGGAAATGGATTGGCATTCCAGCGATACCAACGACCTGACTGGCTGATTTCTATACTTTCCAAAACCTTCTCATCCGACATTCGACCCCAACCCATTGCTAAATCCACAGAAGTTAAATCAGAACTGTCATCTTGATAGTATTTTTTTGAAAGTATCTTTCCGTGCAATGAAAATTCGGCTTGGGGCTTGATTTGATATTTGCCAAATTTTATTGAAGGAATTGTTTCATTATCAACTTGAACCGGGTCTTCAACCGCTTTGACTCCAGGAGACAAAACAACTTTTGGTTCCTCTTTAAAGAAAAAGAACCAAATAACAATCAATATTAACGAAGTATAAATCAGATTTTTCACTCTCTGATTATAGCATTGATTGGAGTCACATTGGTTTGAGAAAAGAACGGAGACTCGTTAAAACTTCTTTCGTGCTTTTTTTGTTGGTTTCCTTGCTGTTTTTTTGCTCTTAGAGTTTGGAGAAATCGCTTTTTTACTTTTACCTTTTTTAGAAACGGGTTTTCTTTTTTCTTGGAATGGCTTCTTTTTATGTGGCTCAAAGGAAGAATCGCCCTCCTCTGATAAAATCTGCATATTGCTCCTTTTTCCACAAATAAAGGCTTCCTGTAATTGCTTTAAAATTTCATCGGGCATTTCATCAGGCAAATCGACAGTGCTCATTGAGTCATATATCTCAATGTGGCCGATAAAGTCTTTATCAATCTCTGCTTCATTGGCAATCATGCCGACAATATTTGATGGCTTTACATTTTCATTATAACCAACAGCGATTTTGTAGCGTTGCATTGGCACCTCAGGATATTTTTTTAATGGCTGAGCTTCTGTCTTAATTTTCTTATCAGGTTTGTTTTGCTTTTTATTTTTACTGTCTTTGCCATGCTTGCTCTCAGGCATTTCGTGACGAAAGTCTTCTTCTTTTGTTAAAAGTGAGCCCAACTCTTTCTGTGACATGTATGCCAATGCGGCAGCTATTTGTATGGTGTCATTTTCAGTTTCCTTTTGAAACTCTCTAACCAATTGTTGAAAGATTCCTAAATCAGCAGTTGCCAACGTATCGGATATTTTATCCTTAAACTTTTGCATTCTTTGTGAGTTAATGTCTGCAACAGTTGGCATTTTCATTGGTTGAATTGGCTGTTTTGTGGCCGATTCAATCATTCGCAGCATTCTTTGTTCCCGACGCCCAACAAATAATATGGCTTCTCCGGAACGACCGGCTCGACCGGTTCTGCCAATACGATGAACATAAGATTCAATATCATAAGGAATATCATAATTGATAACATGACTAATTCTGTCCACATCCAGTCCACGGGCAACGACGTCTGTTCCGATTAAAATATCAATACTGCCATTTTTTAAATTGTTGACCAATCGTTCTCTTTGTTTTTGTACCAAATCACCATTTAAGGCTTCAGCAGCAAAACCTCGTGCTTTGAGTTTATCTGCAAGCTCTTCTGTCGCAACTTTTGTTCGCACAAAGACCAGTACCCCATCAAAATTTTCTGTTTCCAACAGACGAGTTAAGGCATCCAGTTTGTGCAACCCGCTGACCAGCCAATATCTTTGATTAATATTTTTAGAAGTGGTTGTTTTTGTTACTATCTTGATGTCAACCGGTTTATTCAAATGATTGGTTGCCACTTTTTTGATTTGCGGTGGCATTGTTGCCGAATATAAAGCAATTTGTCTGTCTTTAGGAGTGTGTCCAAGAATCCAGTCCACGTCATCAATAAAGCCCATTCTCAACATTTCATCAGCTTCATCAAGCACCAGTGTTTTTAAAGCATCGAGTTTCAAAGTATTTCGTCGCATGTGATCCATCACTCGACCCGGTGTTCCAACCACAACATGCACACCCCGTTTTAAAGCTCTCAATTGTGGTTCAAAGCTTTGACCTCCATAAATTGGTAACACATGAAATCCTTTTATGTATTTGGCATAGCTTTGAAAAGCCTCAGAAACCTGTATTGCCAGTTCTCTGGTCGGTGTTAATACCAAGACCTGAACATCTGTCGAGTGCAAATCTAAGTTTGTCAAAATAGGTAATGCAAAAGCAGCGGTTTTGCCGGTCCCGGTTTGAGCCTGACCGAGAACATCTCTACCGGACAAAATTGCAGGAATACTTTGAACTTGAATCGGCGATGGTTGCTCATAACCGTTTTCTTTAACGGCTTTAAGCACAGAAGATGATAAACCTAATTGATTAAAAGAGATATTCTCAGAAGAGTTAGACATAAAATTATTGAATTGAAGTAAAGAAAGGAGGTGGCATTATACAGTAGTTACTTTCCGTTTATTGTTTTTAAATCTAATCATCAGGAGAATAAATAGGTTTAAATTCTCTTAAGAGGTGCGAAATTTAAAATCTCGTCTCTGTTACGGTTTTTAAGGATGAGTTTCTATGACTTTTTATCAGTTGTGGTTTTAAATTCTTTGTTAAATGTTTTTTTCCCCAGCACGATATGAAAGATAAGAGCAAATGGTAATAACGTCCCAATTATTAAATGTAGGTATTTGACATAATCTCTAGCTTCCCCACTCATATAATAAAGTAAGAATGCCGTTATTATTTGTATTGATGCAAAGGAAGCCAATATCATTCCTGCTTTCTTAAGTTTTTTTGTTTTCCACCCTAAAGGAATATGATTTGTAAAAATAGAACCGAGAATCATCATCAATATAAATGCAGACAACCCATGAAATATAAGTATTCTATGCTGATAAGGATGTTTAACCGGTCCAAACTCTCCCTCAACAACAATCCATTCATTAAAAATAAAAAAAAGCAAACCCGTAATTAAACTACAACTTAAACAAATGTATAGAATGTTCTTAATTGATTTTTTTATCTTCATTTTAACCATATTAATTCTTCATATACAAAGCATTATATTTATCAAAAACACAACGATATTTGCCTCCGCTTAACGCTACCACTTTTGTTAATGCATCCGCGTGCATACACTTATCAGCAAAAACACTGATAGTTTCTTTAGCCTCTACTTGCTTCCCTGTCACCGGACTAAAAACCTGTAAATTGTTTCCTGGTGAATAATAGCCGGAGCTTGTTGCTAAACCTGGTCGCAACAATTGGTAGGGTTTTAGGTTTTTATTTTGATTGGGAATATATACCCAGCTATTTTCCCAATCAAAATACCTTATATCCCCACCGGCATTGATGCTTATTTGACTAACATTAGCGGAATCAAGTTTATTGACTATATGTTCAAAAGCTTTATCAACTGCATAGCCTTTAGCGACTCCTCCAACATCAAGACTAAGAGGTTTCTTAAAGAAAACAGTATCGTCTTCAATTTCGATATTTTCATACCTATTGGAATGATGTTTATAGTTATTATGATTTGGTAAAAGCCCTGATTTCATTAATTCATTGGCAATACAAATATCGAATATTCCATCAGTCAAGAT